>JAAYAQ010000441.1 GCA_012719295.1 Candidatus Hydrogenedentota bacterium
CGTGCGGCGGATGCGCACATTCGATCCGTCGCGGGGCAGTTTTGGCGCCTGGCTTCGAGGCATCGCGGACCACGTGGTGCTCGGCCAGAAACGGCGCTGGGCGCGAAGACAGCGCCTGGCGGAAGCAGCCCCCGAAACACGGGCGTTTGCCGCGCCAGATACGTCTTTGGAAGCCGCCGAGCGGGTTGCCTGGGTACTGGCGGGACTGCCCAAAGAGTACGAGGCCGTCCTGCGCGCGAAATACGAAGAAGAGGAACCGGTGGCCGCTATCGCAGCCTCCTGGGGTCGCAGCGCAAAGGCGGTGGAGTCGCTACTCTCGCGAGCGCGGTCGGCGTTCCGGCAACGCTGGGCGGACCTGGACAGGGAGCCGGTGCAGCATGAAGGATACGACCATGAGAAAACCTGAGCGCTTCGACGAAAACGAGCCGCTGCTCGAGAACGGCGTTCTCGATTCCGGAGCCTGGCGCGCGGCCGTCGCGCCCGAGGAATTGCGGGAGACTCTGCTGGAGCAAACATGTGCCGCCGTGCGTTTCCGCGCGAGACGGCGCCGCATGCTGCTTGGAGGCGCCGTGGCGGCGGCCTATGCGGCGGGGCTCATTACGGCATTCCTGGCCTTCGGCGGCACCCCCGAAAGCCCGGGCACCACCCCGGTATTGTCGGAGGTGGCGCACTCGACGCCCTTGCCGGAAACGCCGCCGGCGGGGCCGGTGTTCTCGCGCGACCTGCTGAACGACCCGGAACAGTTCGCCCTGTTACTGGGGCGCTCGTCCCGGGAACAGCAGGCCGCACTGCTCAAAGCCGCGGGAGACACGTATCTGAACGAATTTGGCGACGTAGAGCACGCCGTGCGCTGCTACCGGCGGCTACTGTCCCTTGAACCGCCGGAAGACGGTGTCTCAACGAACCTTGACGACTCGTGGCTGTTGCGGTCGTTGAAGCAGGCACGCCTGCAGGAGGAACATCATGAAAACGCGAGCTCTTAGGCCGGTGGCTGGCATACTCTTCGGAACCCTGCTTACCGTTAGCGCGTTCGGACAGTCGGCCGCGCCCCCGGCGCCCCCGGTTGTGCCCGCTGCACCCGACGCGCAGCCCGTCGCCCCTCCGGCAGTCGCGACGGATTCTGGCGTACCGGAGGTGGCAGGACCCAAGACTCCGGAGATCCCTCACGGGGTGCCGGATAAGCTGGAGGATATCGTGGAATTGGTGCAGCGAACCAGCCCGGAGGTCATCATCGCCGAAGCGCAACTGCGCGAAGCCGAGGCCCGGCTGCGGCAGGCCAGACTCGAGGCCACGCAGCATGCCATTCTAGCCCAACGCAACAGGAAGATCGCGGAGATTGCACGGCGGAACGTGCAGGAAGTTGAGCAGAAGTATAAGGCAGGGCGGGGAACGACGCAGGAACTCCTGGCCGCCCAGGAGCGACTGGCCGAACTTGAAGCGGCCCTCGCCAGTTCCAGTGTTTCGCTTGAGATGATGGCGGCCCAATACGGGGGAGGCGCCAGACCGGTGGACCCCCTGAACGCGCCGCCACGAATTCCCGTGGAACGGCCCGTTCTCCCGCAAGCAGCCGAGAATGAAATTCAGCAGGCGCTGAACCAACCCGTAAGCATCGAGTTCAGCGACATGTCGATGTCTGACATAACGGAATTCCTCAGTGAATACGCGGCAGTGAACATCGTGGTGGATCCGGCTTCCGACCAGCCGGTGGTTTCCGTCCGTCTGAGCGATGTGCCGCTTCGCGACGCCTTGCTTGCGCTGGCTGACCTCGGTCAGGATGTCTGCTTTGTCATCCGCGACCATTTCATCTTCGCCACCACCCGGGAACGGGCGATGCAGATCAGCGCGCCGACGATTCCGGAGGACGTCCCGCTCTACCTCCCCGCGGATTCCGTCGTAAGACAGACGCGTCAGGAGGAACTCGAAGGGCAAAGGAGAGAGGCGGAGAGGGATGCGGCGAAAGCTCCTGCCAGGCTTGTGCCGCGCAGAGACCCGGCTCCCTGAGCTGCCCTCCAGGTTGCGGGGTGCATGTGTGGGCGCATCCACCCCTTTCCTGTAGCCGCCGGTCGTGCGCTCCGGGTGGCCGGTGCGCGCAACCCCGGACATAGAACGGCCCGGCCGGGTGTTAGGCTATCGAGAACGACGCATAGGAAGTC
>JAAYAQ010000442.1 GCA_012719295.1 Candidatus Hydrogenedentota bacterium
CTTGCGGTGACGGTCACGGGCGAAGACAGCGGGGAACTGGTGGCCGCGGCCTCCACGCTGGGCATTCCGCACCCGACAGGCTACCCGTTGTGGTGCCTGCTCGGTTTCGCGTTCACGAAGATCATCCCGATAGGCGATGCGGCGTTCCGGGTGAACTGCATGTCGGCGTTTTTCGGCGCGGCGACGGTGTTTCTGGTGATTCTGATCGTGATCCGGCTGACGCGGAGCCATCTGGCGGGATTGGGCGGGGGCTTGTCGCTGGCGTTTTCGCGGGAGTTCTGGGAACAGAGCGTGATCGCCGAGGTGTATCTGCTGAACGCGTTCTTTTTCGCCTGGTGCGTACTGCTCCTTCTGGCGTGGCGGGAATCGCGGCGGGACCGGCTGCTCCTGTGGTTTGCGCAGGTCTACGGGCTGAGCCTGACGAATCACAGCACGATGGCGATGCTGGGCCCCGTGTTCGCGCTGTACGTGCTGGCGCTCGAACCGGGGCTCTGGCGGCGCGCGGGCCTGGTTGCGTCGATGGCCGGGCTGGCGCTGCTGGGATTCTCGGTAAACCTGTACCTTCCGATCCGTTCGGCCGCGAATCCCCCCATGGACTGGGGAAATCCGGAGACCCTGCGGGGATTCTGGGACGTGCTCACGCGGAAACAGTACCAGTTCATGTTTACGCAATACCCGCGTTCGCTGGGACGGTTTGCGATGCAGGTGCGCGCGTTTTTCGAAGGCTACGCGCGCGAGTTCACGCCGGTCATCGCCTGGCTGCCCCTGGTGGGGCTGGCGAGCCTGTGGCCGCGGTGGCGCAGCGCGGCGCTGCTGTTGCCGGGCCTGTTCGCGACGGTGGTGCTGGGATTCATGGTGTTGTTGAACTACCCGCTGACGCACGAGTCGCTGTGGATCATCAGCACGCACTGGATCCCGGCTTACGTCGTGGCCGGGATCCTCATGGGGGCGGCGATTCACGCGCTGGGCAAGGCCTCGCGGCACACGCAATGGGTTCAGGCGGGCGTGGGCGCGGTCTGCGTGGTGCTGCCGCTGCTGGAACACTACGAGCACAACGACCGCGGCAACGCGCGCATGGCCCTGGACTACGCCGTCAACGTGCTCAACACGCTGGAACCGGACGCGGTGTACATTCCCACGGCGGACCACGCGATCTTCCCGGTGGTGTATCTGCAGGTGGTGGAGGGAATGCGGCCCGACGTGTTCATCGGCAACAAGTACGGGGAGGTCGACCCGGTGTTCCGCAACTACCTGCCGGAAGACGAACGGGCGCGCGCGGGCGCGTTTCTCACCAGCACACAGCGCAGCCGGGCCCTCCAGCGATTCATCGAGGCGACCACGCGTCCCGTCTATTTCAGCCACCGCTCGATGATCCCGCCTCTCCCGAACCACGAGATCGCCAACGCGGGGGTGCTGTACCGGGTCGTGCCGCGGGGGAGTTCCCGTTCGTACGCGGCCGTCTGGAACCGGTACCAATGGGACGACGACGAACTGATCTCGAGCGGTCTCGACGGCGACTGGACCGATGCCGCCATCGCGTTTGACTACTTTTTCGGGCTGGGCCGCGCCCTGCTCGACGAGGGGACGACGGACGGCGCGCTGGACGCCTTCGAGCGCGCGTTGACGGCCGTGGGGCGGCAGGCGGCCTGGGCCAATGATGTCGCGTCGGAATGCGCGCGCTACGGAATGTTCGACGCCGCCGAGATGCACTACCGCGAAGCACTGGCCCAGGCGCCGGAGGCGGCCTACATCCGCAAGAACCTCGCGCGAACCCTCATGCTGCGGGACAAGTGGGAAGAGGCGCGCGCGCAGCTGGAAACCGTGCTGGCCGGACGGCCCGAGGATTACGCGGCATTGCGCCTGAGCGCGCGGACCTTGCGCAAGCTGGGGGAGGTTGATCTGGCGCTGGCGCGGCTCGAGTGCGCGGCGCGCCTGCGCCCCGGCGAACCGTCAATCTTCCGCGAGATGAGCCGTATCTACGGCGAAGACAAACAGGACGCCGGCACGGCGCAGCGGCTCCTGGAAAAAGCCCGAAGCCTGGAGACGGCCAGCGCGCCGTCCGCGGCCGGCCACGGACCCGAATCGTGAGCGGCGCGCGCCCGCGGTTCCGCTTGACCTAGGGCAGCAGGAACAGGCGTCCGTCGCCCGCGCCCAGGGACACCTGCAGGCCGTCCATGTCGGGGCTGTCGTCGATGACGGGGGCCATTTCCCCGGTGTGTCTGTCCACTTCGATGACCTGTTCCGCGGGCACGTCGAAGACAACCGTAGGCCAGGCTGTGTAGGCGAACCGGTAGTTGTTGAGCAGCACGGCGCGGCGTCCGTCGGCATGGCGGAACACGCCGATGAGGTAGTCATGCGGCGGGTCGTGGTCCTCGCGCGAGATGTTGACGAGCGGGGCGCCCTTCAGGACCGTTTCGGGGTCGTCCCCGGCCTCTTCGGAGACGCGATGCACGCCGGTGCTGGTGAGTTGCATGAGGGTGGGGCCGAGGTTTTTGAGTTCGGCATTGATGCGCCGGGCCTCATCGTAATGGCGGGTACGGCGGCCGTCGCGGGCGATGATGGCGCCGCCCTTGGGAAACTCGCCGCCGGCGGGGGTGTAGTAACAGAAATAGAGCACGCCTTTGGCGCCGTAGGCCAGGGACGTGAAGATCTGCCAGCGGACCTGGCCCTCGGTGGGGTCGGTGTGCGGCCCGTACGGCATGATGTTGAAGAAATTCCAGAACGGGATGTTGTTTGCGAGCGCATACTGTCGCATCGTGACGAGGGTTTCGCAGTACGCGTCGCGCCCGTCGCCGCTGGGGCGGAAGATGGGATAGTGGTCCATGCTGAGCACGCTGGGCTGGAGGGTTTCCACGAATAGCCGGACGTGCTCGTCGTAGGTGGACGTTCCGAGTTGTTTTTCGCTGGCGTAGTTGGGGAACAGGTTGATGTAGGTGAGTTTGCCGGGCCGTACCGCGCGGATGGCGTCGGCCTTCGTGCGCAATTCGGGGAAATCGGCGGCGCTGGGTTCATCGCGCAGGGCGTATCCCCAGATGGCCGGTCCGTCGGGAAGGTCTTCGGGGGCGATGGCGTGGCTCGGGGCAATGAGCCGCAGATCGTATTTTTCGCAGAGGGCCATCTGCTGGCTGACCTTTTCGATGCCGGTGCCGCCGAACCCGCCGATGACGAGGGTGAAGTTGGCCTCGGCAAGTTCCCGGTACCGCGCGTCGGCGTTGGCGTCGAGGGGCGGATCCACCCAGAGCCCGATGGCAAACCGGTCCTGCACGAATGATTCGGCGGCCCGGGCCGCGCCGCCGGCCAGTAGCAGCATAGACAAAACGACTATGTATCGAGTGCGCATCGTTCTATTTCTCCTCTGATGGGGCACGGCAGCCCTGCCGTCGACAGTGGCGGCACAGGTTTTCGCGGGAGGCGAGCGCCGCCCGCCTCGACGTCAGGGCATAATATTCGAGAGCGGAAGCGGAGTCCAGCGGACGGCGCTCATCGAAGCGGCGGCAGACGGCGAACGCTCTGTCAGAGGGATGCCGCGCGCGGCGTACGGAGCCGACGGTATGCGGCCTGGTTGCACGGAGGCCGCGGGCAGGGTACGATTTGAAGGGAACCGGCAGAAGCGTGGCCGCGGAAGCGGCACAGCTACGGAGCGTCATGGCTGAAGCGCAGACAAAGTGCCCGAAATGCGGCGCGGCGTACCCGTCGGGCCATCAGATGTGTGTCCGCTGCGGCACGCGGCTTCCTGGAGCGACGGGGAGCACGGGTGCGGGGGAGGGCAGCGGCAAAGCCGCGGGCTCGATATTTCATCGCGGCCAGGTGGTGGCGAACCGCTACACCGTCATCGACATGATCGGGCGCGGGGGCATGGGCTGCATCTACAAGGTGCGCGACAACACGCTGGATGAAGATGTGGCGCTGAAGACCCTGCTTCCGAAGTTCACCAACGACCGGCACGTGGTGGACCGGTTTTTCAATGAGGCGCGCATCGCGCGGCAGCTGTCGCACCCGAACATCATCCGCGTGCACGATATCGGCATGGCGGGAACGGTCGTCTACATTTCGATGGAGTATGTGCAGGGCCGTTCGCTGCGCGAGTGGCTGGATTCGATCCCGCCGGGGCAGCGGATGCCGGTTTCGTACGCGTTGCGGTTGATGATCCAGCTGAGCGCGGCGCTGGAGTTCGCCCACAAGTTCACCGTGCACCGCGATCTGAAGCCCGAGAACGTGATGATCACGTCCGAGGGCAAAGTGAAACTGATGGATTTCGGGATCTCGAAGCTGAAATCCAGCGTGCAGCTGACCTCGGCGCAGATGGTGATGGGCACGCCGAAATACATGTCGCCCGAGCAATTGAAGGACAGCAGCAGCGTGGATCACCGGTCCGACATCTACGCGCTGGGGGCGATGCTGTACGAGCTGCTGACGGGCAATGTTCCGGCGGGGCTGGCGCGCCAGCCCTCGGAGATTCGCCGGGAAACCCCGCCCGCGCTGGACGCGGTGGTCTCGAAATGCCTGGCGCTGGACCCGGACGACCGGTACCAGAACGCCGGGGAACTCCGGACGGAACTGCAGCGCTTGCTCGATTCGGTGGAGAGGAATTCGGGGATCGAGATTCCCGAATTCGAGGTTCCCGTCGTGCCGGCGGCGCGGGGCGCGTCCATTCTCCGGAGGATCGGGGGCGGCGTGCTCGCGGCCCTCTTGCTGGCGAGCGCGGCGATCGGGGTATGGCAATTGGAGCGTTCTGAATCCGGAAAGGCGGCCGGAGCCGCTGAAGAGGCGGCGTCGGCAGCGGTCCCGCGGGAGGATCCGTTCGCGCTGGCCTTTGCCGATCTCACTGCGCGGGTAAACCGTGCGCGCGAGATGGCGGCGGGCGCGGAGGGACCGGCGGCGTTTGCCGCCGAGGGCGGCGCCTTTTGGGAACAGGCGCAGGGGCTTGCGGCGCGACGGGAGGCGGACGCGTTTCAAGCGGGATGGTTTGCGCTCGAATGTTATCTGGGCCCCGTGATCTGTCCCGACGGGATGGTGTTCGTGCCCCCGGGCGAGACGGTGGTGGAACGGGGCGCCGACCCGGTGTTCGTGGACGGCTTTTTCATAGACGAACACGAGGTGAACAACGGGCGGTTCCGGGCCTTCGCGCTCGACGGGGCCCATCCCTGGCCCATGCCCGATTATCTTGGCGGGGCGCGGCTTACCGAAGAACTCCTGCTTTCGCCCGTGGTGGGGGTCACGTTCTACGATGCGCTTGCGTATGCGGCCCGCACCCAGCCCGCGCCCTGGGCCACGTGCTCGCTGCCGACAGAAGCGCAATGGGCCCGCGCGGCCTGCGGCGGTCCAGGGACCCCGCGGCCCTATCCCTGGGGGGCGGAGTGGAGTCCGGGGGCGGCGAGCGCGGCCGGAGAGGCCGACAGCTATCCGGGCGCCGCGCCGGTGGGCATTTTTGAGCTCGACACCTCCCCGTTTGGCTGCCGGGACGTCGCGGGCAATGTGATGGAATGGACACGCAGCGTGTTTGTCAGCCCGTACGACCCTGCCGTGGCCGAAAAGGGGCTGGAAGACATCTGGTTCGGGTCGGCGCTGGCGGTGCGCGGCGGCTGTTATACCGACGAGCGGAGCGCGGTGACCGAGCGCCGAAGCGCCTGGTTCGACGAGGCCAGCCCGCTGATCGGATTCCGGTGCGTGCTGCCCTTTCCCGCGGATTCGGAGACCATTGACGAATTGCTGCGTTGAGTCCGCGGCGCCAGGCCGGGAAAGCGGGTTTTCCGGGGTTTTTTCAGAAAATCCGGCGTTCACGGTTTGACAGGTTCATAGCGGCGGGCATACAATAGAGTCGAGCTGGCGTTTAACCCCCATTATCTCAAAGAGAATCTCATGAGCGAAGTCACCTGTCCTCATTGCGGCAAGACGCGCATAATGACAACCAGGATTCCGCGCGATGTGGTGGTGATGCTTCCGTGTCCCGAGTGCCACGAACTGGTGGTGCTTTTCCGGGGGAAGGCCATTCCTCTGAACCGTGAGGTGTTGCGGAACGGCACGAAAGAGGAGCGGCGCAACCACATTGCCGAGATCGTGGAGGAGTGTCTGCCTCCGGAGCTCTTCTCGGAGGTGGTGAACTGGGATTTCACGGACGCCGGCCTGCCCATTGCTTTCGGAGACCGGAAGGTTCGCCGCCGTCGGCGCGGCGCCGCGCCGGAGGAAGACGGGCGCGACCGGCCGATCACGGATGAAGAAGTGGCGCGGTTCCGGAAGTTCGAACTGCACCGCATCGACGAGCCCCGGTATTTCAAGAAATACTTCGGCTGACCGGGGCCGGTTCAGGCGGGGGAACGGGCCGCCGCGACCTGGAACAGGGCGATTCCCGCCGCCACGGCGACGTTCAGGCTGTCCAGTTCACGGGCAAGGGGAATCCGCACGAGGGCGTCGCAGCATTTCTGCACCGGGCCTCGCATGCCGTTTGTTTCATTGCCCATCACGAGGACGCAGCGGTCCGGCCAGGAGACCGAAAAGACGGACTCGTGCCCGCCCGGATCCATGCCGTATACCCAGAACCCGGCCTGTTGCAGGCGCCGGAGGGTGTCGGGGAGTTTTGCGGCCGCGATGACGGGCAGATGAAAGACGGCGCCCGCGCTGGCGCGGACCACTGACTCGTCGAGCAGCGCGCCCCCGCGCGCGGCGATGACCAGGGCGCTGCAGCCGGCCCCGACGGCCGTACGAATCAGCATGCCCAGGTTTTTCGGGTGCTGGACGCCGTCGAGGGCCAGCACGGTGGCCTGCGGCGGGCACGATGCGAGGAAGGCGTCCAGCTCGGCATAGGCGACAGGGCTGATGCTTGCGGCCACACCCTGGTGGTCGTGCGAATGGGCGACCTCGTTAAGCTTGGCGAGGGGTACGAAGTCGTAGGGGATGCCCTGGGCGCGGGCGAGGTCGACCAGGGCCTGTCTGTCGCGCACCTTGGCGTCTTTGGCGAGGTAAAGGCGGTTGACCCGCCCGTGCGCGCGCAGGGCCTCGCTCACGGCGTTGTTTCCGAAGACTATCTCGCCCATGGGGCTCGATTCCGCATGATCAGGCGTCCTTTTCCGGCGCGCGGCGGAGCTCTTTTTTCTCGGCCAGCTTGCGCTTTGTGTCGACGCGCCGCCTGCGCGCCGCAGCGGAGGGTTTGGTGGCGACGCGCGGTTTGCGGCGGCGCCTGCGGACGGCGAGGCGGCGTTCGAGTTCTTCCAGTGCGGCGGCCTTGTTGCGGTGCTGAGACCGGGATTCGGTGGCGGTTACGACAATGCCGGTCGGGATATGGCGCACCCGCACGGCCGATTCGGTGACGTTCTTCTTCTGGCCGCCGGGGCCGCGGCTCTTGTAAAAACTGATCTCCAGTTCATCGTCGCGAAATGGCATGGACATGTTTTCGCCCCGCCGTCCCATGCGGCGCAGGCCCTCCTCGCGCCCATGGTACCGGCAATGGAGGGGCCTCGACAAGCGGACAGGCATGCAGCCACGACGCGGACAGCGCGCCTGGGCTCGCCGGGGGCCGGGCCGGCATCAGAAGGAGCGCGCAGACAAAGGCAGTCCTCGCTGGAGCACGCCAACAGGCGAGACGCTTGCGTTACGCCGGAAGTCCGACCAGGGTTTTCGTTCCAGGCGGGAACGCCGTTATGGCCTGTCGCGGAACTTCTCGCGTTGTTCGGGGAGCCAGCGGTGGAGCAGGTCGTGGCAGTTGAGGACCTTTTCGCCGAGGTCGGCGGATACGTAGAAGTACTGGCAGGCGGCCTCGAACCCGATGCGGGAATCGCGGGCCTGCAGGGCGCGGAGCCGGACGGCGAGGGCTAGTTCATCGCGCAGGATGTCGTCGAGCCGGTCGAGCACCCGGGCGGCGTTCTCTGCGCTCCCGGCTTGAGCCGGGTCGGCTGCGAGCGCGGCGAGTTCGTCACGGGCAAGGACGAAGTTGACCTGGTTGGCCATGCTGCGGAAGTTGATGGCGCAGGTCTCGGCGATGCCCGCTTCGTCTTCGAGGGCGGGAGAACGGGGCGCCGATTTCAGGAGCTGCAGGTTCTCCTGGAACCCGTCGGCGACCCTGGTGAACTGCGCGGCGAACACCGGGGCAGGATACGGGCCGCACCAGGTCTTGAGATCGTCAAAGGGGCATCCGAACCCCATGGTCATGGGAGCGTGATAGCCGGTGGGCGATTCCCAGAGGAGGTTGGCGGGGCCCAGGTGGACGGGCGAGGAGTAGAGCACGCTGCCGCAGAAGGGGTATTCCGTGAAAGCGGCGCTGAAGCCTTTCCACGCACGGACCACGATGGGGGCGGCTTCGGCCCCGAACCGGCGGGTGGCCACGGTGAGCAGCGCCTCGTCAACGGACGGCTTTTCCGGCCGGCCGATCTCGAGGACGGCTTCCATGTTGGGCGAGGGATACCCGCCGAGGGTCCAACTCATCATGAGGCCGTCGATGCCGGGCGGATCTTCGCGCAGGTTGGCGGCGTGCCGGGCGATGTTCTCGATGGCGGGCACGTACGGCACCGAACCGATTTCCCACGACGTGCCCGCCTGGATTTTGGCGAACGTTTCGAGCCCGCACTCCCGCGCAATGGACCAGTGGCGGGAAGCGCGGGGGCCGGGGCCGATGACCGACAGCGAGTATTCGCCGATGAGGGTCTCGGTGCCGCCGCGGGCGATCGGCATGTCCCATTCGCTGACGCTCATGAAGGCCACCTGTTTGGGCAGGCGGCGAAGGATGCCGTCGGCCCAGTCGTTCCGCCATCCCCAGTCCCAGACGATGAGCCGGCAGGCGCTGCCCGCCCGGGCGATGCCCTCCGCGATAAGGGTGTTGCTTTCGGCAATGACCTCTTCCGGCGTGCGGACACGGCAGCGGGGGCATTCGTCCGCGTTGTGATGGGACCAGCAGTTGGTGAAATTCTCCGATGCGGTGATGGTGAACAGACCGGCGAGGTCCGGCACGTCCCGGCAGAGGGAAGCGACACTGTCGCGGAGGTAGTCCTGCACGGCGGGGATGCTGGTACAGAGGGTCGCGACCTGTCCCGGCTGGACCTGCATGTCGGTGACGCCCCGCAGTTCGGGGTGTTTCTCGAAGAAGGCGATGGGCATGGGCCGCGGTTCGTTCAGGTAGATGTAGATGCCGATGCCGTGCCGGCGGGCCCGCGCGACGAGGTCGCGCAAGGCGTCGAGGCGCTGTTCGCGGCCTGCGCTGAGGCTCGGGTCCCAGGGAAAGGTCGCGACCTTGTACAGGGGTTCGTGAAGCCAGACCCCGTTTACGCCCGCGGCGGCCAGCCGCGCGAGGTAGCCGTCGGGATAGGGGTCCGCGCCTTCGACGAAGGGATCGCGGAACGCGCCGAAATACGAGAAGCAGAACCGGGTGGCGAAGAGGCTGTCCGGTTTGGCCGCGGTTTCGGGCGGGGGCGATTGCGTGAGTTCCTCGACAAACGCGAACAGGGGTTCGTCGAGCTGATGCAGGCCCTCGGGAAACGACGCGCGCGTGAGCCGGGCGATCTCGGCGGCGCGCGCGGTGGCCGCCTCCGTAGGCGGGGCGTAGCGCAAGGGATCCAGGCGCGGCTTATACTGGCCGAACCACCAGAACAGGCCATCGCCTTCGCGGAGGACATAGTCCATCTGCTCGGCCGTCCAGCCGAGCAGGGCGAGCAACTGGTCATACGGGAGGAGTTGCCAGTTGCGCCGCAGAATGGTGATGTGCGAGCGCCGCCACTGGTCCTCCGTGATGACGGGCGGGGCGCTCAGGCCCATGGTCTCGCCCAGGGCGCGCAGCTCCTCTGGTTGCGCCCCGATCGCGGCGGCCATGCGGTCGACGGGAACCAGCGTCCAGTTGCGCCAGACATAGGCGTGCAGCCGATCCGGGAAATGGAGCAGGGGAACGGGTTCCGGGGCCGACCCCATCGGAAGTTCCACCGCGTTCAGCAACAGCGTGCTCACGACGAGTCCAAGCATGGCGGCGAATCCTTGTGTGTGAGGTGATGCAGCATTTTCAGGACGCCAGAGGCGTTTGCGGGGGTATCGTAGTCGCGTTTTGAGGCAACGTCAATATGCGGGAGGTTTTTAGACAGGATTGACATGATTGACAGGATGTGTTGAACCATGACGGTATGTTCCGCCGCGTGTGCTCTTGTCGTGGCGTCAACACGTTTCGGCATCTCCCGGGATTGCCGGGCGGGCGCTCCGCGAGCCCAGGTGCGGCGCCCTCTTACCTTGGTGATCACGGCTAGTCTTTTGAGTGGCCGCACTCCGATGCGGCTGACTCGGATCCCGCGTAGTCACGGCTGGCGTCGTAGCCGTAACGAATCCACTGTGTGGTGGCCGATCGGAATCCTACGGATACATCGATGTGCTCGCTTTCGCCCGGCGTATGGTGGAAGACCCATATGCCATAGGTGGCGGGGTCCCCAAGAACGTGATCCGGCGCCCCCATGCGCCGTTCAACTTCTTCCGGGACCATTTCAGCGTCCAAGCGCCAGGCCTTCTCATACCCGGCGGCATACTGTGCGTGGTCCAGCAGAGTGAACGGGAGGGTCAAGGGTAGAAAGGGCAGGCTGATGAGAATAATCGGGCTCCACATCACTAATTCCGCCCGCTCAAGCTCCTTGTTTCGAGGCATGAAACCTTCTTTGAGAGCGGCAAAGTCGATGGTGGACGGAAGCTGCGGAGGTTCGAATGGCGCAAGCAGCGTGTCATAACCCATCACGTGCGGAAACGCATCGGTTGTTTGCGACAACCCCGACACCTTTTCCATCGCGCGCCCTTTTTCGAAAGCCTTGACGCTGAGCAATCGGCCGTCAGCCCAGAGAAAGTAGTACGGTACGCCGGTGTCCTCGGGCACAAATTTGCGGCAAAGGTACCGCTGGCCCCCCTCGATGAATGTGAATACGGGCTTGCCTTTTCGGCCCGCGGCTCGGCTGACCTCTTTGACGGACATCCCCTCCTCGACGCGTTTCAGGCGCCCGGAAGTAGTTCGATCCGGTCGCGTCGTAGCGCAAGCCTCCAACGTCAGCAGAATACTCAGGGCCACGGCGAACCCGCAAAAGGCGCGTCCTGAACTTCGCGATTGGATGCCGGTCATGAAGTGAGTGACCATGAGCAGCTTCGACAATTTTCCCTTCGAAAGAAGACGGCCGCCCGTACTCGCCAGTATTCTCCACGAGGTCCTGTTTTCGCGCATGTCTGACCCCTTTGTAAGGGTATCGTAGTCGTGCGCGCTGGCGGAATCAACGACGCCGGAATGGGGCCTATAAGACCTATACGACCAATGCGCCCCATGGGCCTCTATGGACCGGTTTCGGGCTACTTTTTCTCCTCGGGCGGATAGACGATTTTGAGATGCAACTCGTCGAGTTGTCTGGGGGTGACCTCGCTGGGCGCGTTCATCATGAGGTCCTGGGCGCGCTGGTTGAGCGGGAACGCGATGACCTCGCGGATGTTGGGCTCATCGGCCAGGAGCATGACGATGCGGTCGAATCCAGGCGCGATGCCTCCGTGGGGCGGGGCGCCGTAGTGGAACGCACGCCACAGGGCGGGGAACTTCGCCTCGACGACCTCGCGAGGATAGCCGGCGATTTCGAAGGCCTTTATCATGATCTCGGGCTGGTGGTTTCGAATGGCGCCCGAGGAGAGTTCGACGCCGTTGCATACGATGTCGTACTGGTAGGCGAGGACATCGAGGGGATCGAGGGTTTCGAGCGCTTCCAGCCCGCCCTGGGGCATCGAGAAGGGATTGTGCGAGAAGTCGATCTTCTTCTCGTCTTCGTTCCATTCAAACATAGGGAAATCGACGATCCAGCAGAACGACACGAGGTTGGCGTCGATGAGGCCGAGCGCGTTGGCGAGATAGATGCGCACCTTGCCCATGAGGGCGTTGGTTTCCGCCCGCACGCCCGCGCCGAAAAAGAGGGCGTCGCCGTCTTGCGCGCCGGTTTTCGCGACGAGGGCCTGTTTCTCGGCGTCGCTGAGAAACTTGGCCACGGGGCCTTTCATTTCGCCGTCGCGCAGGGCGATCCAGGCGAGGCCTCTGGCGCCCTCCTGTTTGGCGAAGGCCTCGGCGTCGTCGAAGAATTTGCGCGGTTGGGCCGCGGCGCCCCGGGCGTTGATGACCTTGACCGCGCCGCCCTGATCCACCGCGCCCCGGAACACCTTGAATTCGCTCTGGGCGAAGAGGTCCGACACGTCAACCATCTTGAGGTCGTACCGGATGTCGGGCTTGTCGGTGCCGTAGAACTCCATGCATTCGCGGTAGGCAATGCGGGGGAAGACGTCGGCGACGATGGTCTTGCTGGACAGTTCGCGGAAAATGCGCACCATGAGGACTTCGAGTTCGGCGAAGAGGTCGTCCTGGGTGATGAACGACATCTCGATATCGATCTGATAGAACTCGCCGGGGCTCCGGTCCGCGCGGGAGTCTTCGTCGCGGAAACACGGGGCGATCTGGAAATACTTGTCAAACCCGGAGGCCATGAGCAGTTGTTTGAACTGCTGGGGGGCCTGGGGCAGCGCGTAGAACTGGCCCGGATAGAGCCGGCTGGGCACGAGGTAGTCGCGCGCGCCTTCGGGCGATGAGCTGGTCAGGATCGGGGTGTGGTATTCGATGAACCCGCGGTCCGTGAGGTGTTGACGGACCAGTTGGGCGGCCTTTGACCGGAGCAGGATGTTCTTGTGGATGCGTTCGCGGCGGAGGTCGAGGAACCGGTAGGTCAGGCGGGTCTCCTCGGGGTATTCCACCTCCTGGTTGACGGGGAACGGGACCTGGTCGGCCTGCGACTCGATGAGGAAGTCCGTGGCGACGACTTCGATTTCGCCGGTGGCCAGCTCGGCGTTGACGGTCTCGGGCGTGCGGGCCACCACCTCGCCCACGACGGTCACCACGCTCTCAAAACGCACCTGCTCGGCCGCGCCGAAGAACGGTCTGTCGGGATTGACGATCACCTGAGTCAGACCGTAGTGGTCGCGCAGATCAATGAAGATCACGCCGCCGTGGTCGCGTTTGCGATGGACCCAGCCGGAGAGTTTGACTTCTTTGCCGACGTCCGGCTTGCGGAGTTCCGCGCACGTATGGGTTCTGTATAGATGCATCCCGACTCCTGATGTGCTTAATTTCTGGCCACTTACACTGGTCGCGCGACCCGCCCGCGATGAATTGCGCTATGGTAAAGAGAGACCGGCCCGAAGTCAAATTCACCATTGCTGCTGTTCCATTTCGAGCGGGGACACGCAACCGCGCCGCGGCCGGCGCTTGAAACATGTCCCCGTTCTACTCCGGGGTTTTCAATCGCTGTAAATTCTGTAGTTTCCGTGGTCCTTCTCCCGGACTAATGAAAACGGCCCGGATGGCGCAGCGCTGTCGGGATTTCACTCCATTTCTGTGTAATTTTACTTGTGCACAAAGTAGAAATCGTCTATAGTAGTAAATAAGAATACACGTTAAGCTGCAGACGGAAGCGGGTGAATTGGGCGTGATCAGGATGAATAAACCTGAACATTTATTGTAGTTAAACGTTATATCTGGAGCGGAGGCACAGCTCGGTTCGATGGGAGAAAACCGTGGGCGGCCGCCCACGAGGGTTTGCGGTGTTCTGACGAGCGGCTGAGTCCCGAATAGCACGCGCCTGTATGCGGGGATGGGGCCTTAACGCATGGAGGACGGTGGCAATGCGTTTGGTAGGGATATTCTTGGGGTTTGCGGTAATTCTTGTGTTTGCGGGGCATGCGCTGGCGGAAATTCCGGACGCGGATCCGGAGGATTTCCGCGCGTTGTACAAGACACTCGAGGGGGCGACCAAGTCGCAGGAACCGCCGTTCGAAACGAAGACGTCGAAGGGGCACCTGCGTTTTCTGGGGGCTCCTGGCGGGGCGGTGTTTCGGGCGGCGGGTCCGGCGCCCACGGAACCCAGTGTCACGGCGGTGGCGTTTCTGCGGAAGCACGGGCGGGTTTTTGGCGCGGTCAGCCCCCGCAGCGCGTTCGAGGTGGAAACGTCGGTGACCGATAACGGCCGGGGGTTCGTCGGTCTCGGGCAGACGTATGCGGGGATTCCGGTATTCGGCGCGCGTGCGTATGTGCAGACGGACACCCGTGGGGGTGTGCTGTCGACACTAAGCGACATATTGCGGGAGACGGCGGCGCTGGACAGCGGTGCGATGGCGCTGGTTCCGTCGGTCACGCAGGAGCGGGCGCAATCGGAAGCGGTGCAGTGGATGCGCTCGGAATACGGCGGCACGGAGTTTGATGTGCTGGGGAGCGCGCTGTTCGTGTTTGCGCCGTCGGTGGTGGGCGACAGCGGCGCCCCGTGCCTGGTCTGGGCCTTCGTGGTGGCGAGCCCGTCGGATGTGCAGGCGAAGGAAGTCGTGCTGGTCGACGCGCATACGCTGGACATCCGGCTTCATCACGCAGTCGTGCCGCAAGCCAGGATCCGCCGGGTCTACGATGCGGCCAACACGTCGAGCGACCCGGGGGTGCTGGCGCGGACGGAGGGCAGTCCCCTGTCGAGCATTCCGGACGTGAATCTGGCCTTCGACTATCTCGGCGACACGTACGATTTCTACTTCGAACGCCATGGCCGGGACGGCCTCGACGCCCGCGGCGGGGTGATGTCGGCCGTTGTCCGGTTTTGCGACCCGTACGAACCGTGCCCGATGGTCAACGCGTTTTACGACGACTATACCGGACGGGTGTATTTCGGGGACGCGATGGTGGTGGACGACATCGTGGCGCATGAATTGACGCACGGCGTCACGGCGAAGGCGTCAAACCTGGCCTATTACTACGAGTCGGGGGCGATCAACGAGTCGTTTTCCGACATCTGGGGCGAGTTTGTCGACCTGACCAATGGCAGCGGCGATGACAGTCCGGCACGCCGGTGGCTGCTCGGAGAAGACTCGCCGGTTGGCGCGATCCGCAACATGGCGGATCCCGCGCAGTTCGAACAACCCGCCGTGTATGGCGACGCCTACTGGTACGTCGGCGATGGCGACAATGGCGGGGTGCATATCAACTCGGGCGTGGGCAACAAGTTGTGCTATCTGCTCACGGACGGAGGGGTGTTCAACGGCTATTCGGTTGACGCGATGGGACTCGAGAAGGCGGCGGCGGTGTTTTACCGTGTGCAGAACGTCTTGATTCCCTCCAGCAAGGCGCTCCCGTTTGCGGAGAAGGTGCTGAAGGCGTCGTACATTGATTACACCGACCTGGGCGACCTGCTGGTGCAGGCGGTGACGGACCTGACGTATTTCGAACCGGAACGGTTCGGCCAGGATGACCTGCGGTCGGTGAAATCCGCCGCGTATGCCGTGGGGATCCTCCAGTTTCCGGGGCAGCCGTTGCGGGAATTCCGCGCCATGACGATCAACGATGAACCGGTGGTCGTGCTGACATGGGCGAATCCGGTCTATCCGTTCTTCGACCAGGTATTTGTGGTGCGCAACGCGTCTCACGCGCCGGCGCACCTGTACGATGGCGAGGTGATCTACACCGGGCAGGGGACCTGGGCGATCGATGATGCCGTGCCGATGGGCGGCGCTTACCACTACGCGGCGTTCGCGACGTTCAGCGATACGGAGCCGGCGCAGTCGCGGCACGGGTTTGTCGAGGTGGGCTCGGGCGCGCTGGAAGTTGCCTACGAATCGTTTTCGTCGGCGTTTGATTTGGGCTACAGGCAGGTTCTGTTCACGCCGGTGGGAGAGGCCGGGAAGGGCGGCTACACGATTACGGTGAACGCAAACGTGCTCGCCTTGCCGCACACGACCGACGGCGCCCAGTTCTTTCACATGCTGGAAGACGACAGCGTGGGCTGGTCGTTTCCGGAGCCGTTCCCGATCATGGGCGAATACAGAAGGCGATGCTGGATAGCGGAGAACGGCTATCTCTCGTTTGGGAACCTGCCGGTACCGCGTTCCAGCCACCTGAACTTTCCGTCGGGCAGCTCCATGAATGCGATGGCGCGGATATGCGCGGTGTTCGCGGACCTGTCGAACGTCCAGTCGGGCGCGATCTGGGGCAAATCGCTTCCGGACCGGTCGGTGATCACGTTCGACAAACTGCCGGTCTATGGCGGGCATTTTTACAC
>JAAYAQ010000443.1 GCA_012719295.1 Candidatus Hydrogenedentota bacterium
CGGACGGGTTGTTCCTCGGCAACAGCATGCCCATCCGGGATGCACAGCGCTACGCATCCGCGGACGGCTCGGGGCCGGTGGTCTTTGCCAACCGCGGGGCCAGCGGGATCGACGGCAACATCGCCACCGCGGCGGGGGCGGCTTTCGGGAGCGGCCGCGCGCTCACGGCGGTGCTGGGCGATCTCGCGGCGCTTCATGATCTCAACAGCCTCGCGCTGTTGCGCGACATAACCACCCCCGTGGCGCTCGTGATTATCAACAACAACGGCGGCGGGATCTTCCATTTTCTGCCGGTGTCGTCACAGACGGCGCTGTTCGAGCGGTATTTCGCGACGCCCCACGGGCTTTCCTTTGAGACCGCCGCGGGCCTGTTCGGCCTGACGTATGCCAACCCGGACACCCTGGATGGACTGTGCGATGCGTACGGCGCGGCGCTCGGCCGTGCCGGGGCCACGCTGATCGAAATCAGGACCGGCCGTGCGGAGAATGCGGCGCTGCACAAAGCGATTGACGAACAGGTGTTCAACGCTCTTCACGCCTGACGCAACACAGGGCAGAGGGCCATGACGCGCGAACTTCACTATCTGGTGCTGAACCCTGCGGGGAACGTGACGGTGGTGTTTCTGCACGGGTTCATGGGGTCCGGCGAAGACTGGCGTCCGATTACGCAGGGCCTCCCGGCCGAGTACCGCTGCGTGCTGCTCGATCTTCCCGGTCACGGTTGCACGCCGGTGCGCAGCGATGCCGCCGCGTACGCCATGGCCGCGGTGTCGCGAGACGTGATGCATCTGATGGAACGGGTCGCCCCCGGCCCGTTTGTGGTCGCGGGCTATTCGATGGGCGGCCGGCTCGCCCTGTACCTCGCGCTGGAACACGGTGAACGCGTGCAGGGGCTGGTGATGGAATCGGCCTCGCCCGGCCTGCGCAGCGAACCGGAACGGTCGGAACGGCGCGACCAGGACGAACAACGCGCGATGGAACTGGAAACCGGCGACTGGGAAGCGTTCCTGCGGCAGTGGTACGCCGCGCCGATGTTCGAATCCCTGCCCGGTTGCGGGGAGCGCTTCCAGGAACTGCTGGCGCGCCGCCGCAAAAACAACCCCCGCGAACTGGCCCGGGTCCTGCGCGGCATGGGCACGGGCGCGCAGCCTTCGTTGTGGGACCGGCTGCCCGAGGCGGCCGCGCCGTCGCTGCTCGTCGCGGGAGAGCGCGACGCCAAATACCGCGCGATTGCCGCGGCGATGTGTGTCCTGATGCCCCGCGCATCAACGGCGGTGGTGTCCGGGGCGGGCCACAATGTGCACTTCGAAAAACCGGCGGACTATACTACGCTCTTGCGGGGTTTTCTTGACGGTCTGCGCGGAACGGCCGCGCAACCGCCGCAGCATCCAGGAACGCGGGAGCAGCAGTGATGGCCAGTATCGAATGGACCAGCGCCGGCGCCTTTACGGACATCCGGTACGAAAAGGCGGAAGGCATCGCCAAAATCACCATCAACCGTCCGGAAGTGCGCAACGCGTTCCGGCCGCTGACCGTCGATGAGATGTCCGCGGCGCTATCGGACGCGCGTTTTGACCCGGAGGTGGGGGTCATCATCCTGACGGGGGAAGGCGAGAAGGCCTTCTGTTCAGGCGGCGACCAGAAAATCCGGGGCGAAGCCGGATATGTCGACGACACGGGACAGCACCGCCTCAATGTGCTGGATTTTCAGCGCCAGATGCGCACATGCCCCAAGCCGATTATCGCAATGGTGGCGGGGTATGCCATCGGCGGGGGACACGTGCTTCATCTGATGGCCGACCTGACCATTGCCGCCGATAACGCGGTTTTTGGGCAGACCGGTCCCAGGGTGGGCTCGTTTGACGGGGGGTACGGGGCGAGCTACATGGCCCGGATCGTCGGCCAGAAGAAGGCGCGCGAGATCTGGTTCCTGTGCCGCCAGTATTCCGCCCGGCAGGCGCTCGACATGGGGCTGGTCAACGCGGTCGTGCCGTATGCGCGGCTCGAGGAGGAAACGGTGCAGTGGTGCCGCGAAATCCTCGCGAATTCGCCTACGGCCCTGCGCTGCCTCAAGGCGGCGTTGAACGCGGACTGCGACGGGCAGGCGGGCCTGCAGGAACTGGCCGGAAACGCGACGCTGCTCTTTTACCAGACTCCCGAAGCGCAGGAAGGCCGCGACGCCTTCAAAGAAAAGCGGCCGCCGGATTTCGGCAAGTATCCGCGGCGCCCCTAACCGGGTGACGCCGGCGCGCCGGCTCGAAGGGCCATGACAGACGAATACACGCAAGCAGACGCCTGGATCGAAGCGGCGCGCCCGAAGACGCTGGGGGCCTCCGTATCTCCTGTCCTTGTCGGCACGGCTCTGGCCTTGGGGCACGGAGGCAGCCACCTGCCCGCCGCGGGTTGCGCGCTTGCCGGCGCGCTGCTGATCCAGATCGCCACGAATTTCGCCAACGACTACTTCGACTACCTGAAAGGCGCCGACACCGCCGAGCGGAAAGGTCCGCTGCGCGCGGCGCAGTCGGGGCTGGTGGAGCCCATCCAGGTGCTGCGCGCCTCGCTGGTAACGTTTCTGCTGGTCTTTCTTCCGGGCTCGTACATTGTGTGGCGGGGCGGCTGGCCGTTCATCGTGATCGGGCTGCTTTCGGTCGTGTCGGGCATACTCTACACGGCGGGCCCGTATCCGCTGGCCTACACGGGTCTGGCCGACCTGTTTGTGCTGGTGTTCTTTGGTCCGGTGGCGGTTGTCGGAACGTATTACCTGCAGACGCTCGAATTGCGGACGGCGCCGTTCGTGGCGAGCCTGGGTCCGGGCCTGCTCGCGGTGGCCCTGCTTACCGTGAACAACCTGCGCGACGCGGACGAGGATCGCAAGGCAAACAAAAAGACCCTGGCCGTGCGTTTCGGCCGGGGATTCGCGCGCGCCGAGTACCTGCTCTGCGTGGTGGCGGCCTGCGTGGCGGTGCCGGTGTATTTCTATGTGCGCGAGGCCGAGCTGTGGTTCATGCTGACCCCGGCGGTGCTGATCTTTCTCGCCGCGCCCGCGATCCGCGCCGTGTTTTTCCGGCGCGACGGCCCTGCCCTCAACCGGGCTCTGGCCCGCACCGGCGGCATGCTCCTGCTCTTCAGCATTCTGTTTTCGCTGGGCTGGATTCTATGAGGATTGCCCGTGTAGACGTCTTTCGCTACGAGCTCCCGCTCGCGCGGCCGCTGGTGCTGCGGACGTGCATCTGCACGTCGCGTTCGGGCCTCTTGTTGCGGTTCGAAGACGGCGACGGGGCGTTCGCATTCGGCGAGGCCGCGCCGCTGCCGGGCTTCAGTCGCGAGCATCTCGACCACACCCTCCGGCAGGCGGTGATGCTGGCGAAGCATCTCCAGGGTACGGCCCTGCCGCCGCGCCTGGAACTGGTGACGGACCATTTTGAACGCTGGCTGATGCCGTTCGAGCTGGTGAATTCGCTGAAGTTCGCGGTACAGAGCGCCCTGCTGCAGCTTTTGACGGGCGAACATGCGGTTCCCGTGTTTGGTCTGGCGCCGCGGCCACACCGGACGTCGATCCCGGTCAACGGACTCCTCTGGGGAACGCAGGATGCCGTGCTTGCGCGGGCGGAGGCCCTGCTGCGCGAGGGGTACGCTACCCTCAAACTCAAGGTTGGACGCGAGCCGCCCGGGGAAGATGCCGAGACCGTGCGCGCGTTGTGCGCCCTGTGCGGCAAAGCCCGTGCGGTGCGGCTCGATGCCAACCGCGCCTGGGATGTGCCGTCCGCGATGGCCTTCGCCCGGGCCATTGACGGCTGCACCATCGACTATATCGAGGAGCCGCTTCGGGATCCGGCGGGGCTCGTGGAGTTCGCGGGCCGGACCGGCTTGCCGGTGGCGCTCGACGAGACCGTCGTCGAGCGTGGGGAGTGCGACCTGGACCAATGGCGCGGCGCGCGGGCCGCTGTCATCAAGCCCACGCTGCTGGGCGGGTTTGAAATCGCCATGTACCTCGCGCGGAAAGCCATCAACCTGGGCATGACGCCCGTGATCAGCTCGTCGTTTGAGTCGCCCGTAGGCCTGACCGCGCTGGGACATCTCGCCGCCTTCGTGAATCAAGACGAGGTGGCGGCCGGGCTCGACACCTGGAACTGGTTCGCCGCGGATCTCCTCGATGCGCCCGCGCCCATCGAGCGGGGACGCCTGAACCTCTCGCTCGCGGATGCCCTGGTTCATCGGCTGAACACCGACAACCTGGAGCGGCTCGGGCCATGAGCCGCGCGTGTTGTCCAATCCATGCCGCCGCGATGTGCCATCCGGACGCGCCCGCGCTCGTCGCACCGTCCGGTGAAATCGCGACCTTCGCGGAATGCGACGCGAACGCCTCGGCGGTAGCGGCCGCGGTTCGCTCGGCGGGTCTGAACACCGGGAGCCGGCTCGCGCTTCTGGGACCCTTTGACGGCTGGACCTTGCCGGTGTTGTTTGGCACGTTTCGGGCGGGAGCGGCCGTATACATCCCGAACGCGCGCCTTCCCAGACCGGCACTCCTCGAAAACCTCGCCCGCACGGCATGCCGGTACGTGCTGGGCCCGGCCAGCGCGGGAGATCTGCCGCATTGGCTGGCGCCCGCCGGCCTGCTGGCCTGTCCGCACCGGCCGGCCGCGGCGGACGTGGATCCGGACGCGCCCGCGACCCTCCTGGCCACCTCCGGCAGCACGGGCGAGCCCAAACTGGCCATGCTCTCGCTCGAAAACCACCGGGCAAACGCCGCCGCATCGAACAGGAACATCGAGGTGCTGCCCGGCGACCGGTGGCTGCTCTCCCTGCCGCTGTACCATGTCTCCGGGCTGGGGATCGTGTTTCGTTGCGTGCTGGCCGGTGCGGCGGTGGTTGCGCCCGCGCCGGGCGAGCCGCTCGAGGACGCGATCAGGCGCCTTAACGTGACGCACCTTTCGGTCGTTGCAACGCAATTGCAGCGCCTGCTGAATACGCCCTCGGGACGGGACGCGCTTCGTCAGC
>JAAYAQ010000013.1 GCA_012719295.1 Candidatus Hydrogenedentota bacterium
CGCCGGATGCAGGGGATGCTGGATTGCCACGGCGGATAGGATAAGCCCGGCACGTCGTGGGACAGCCAGGCTTGCGCAGATGATCCGCGCGCGCCGTTGAGGTATCCTTCCTCAAAAGGCCAGGCAGGTATCTCAACACATTGCCGGGAGAACTGTTGTGAACACACACCATCGCATTTCCAGAAGGCACTTCATGGCATCGTCGCTTGCGGGGGCGGCCGCGCTTGGATGGGGAAACAGAATCCATGCCCAGGACCTAAGCCCTGATCGCTGGATCCTGCTGGCGGACACGCACATCCCCGGCGACCGCGACCGCGCGGAAGGCAAGCCCCCCATCAAGCCCGTCGAGAAATTCGCCGCGATGCGCACCGGCGTGCTCGCGCTCGATTACACGCCTGCGGGATTGCTCATTGCAGGGGATTGCGTGTTTCTCCACGGCGAGCACGACGATTACGTGACACTCAAGGAAGAATTGCAGCCTCTTGTCGATAGGAACATCCCGCTCCACATGTCCATGGGCAACCACGACAACCGCGAACGCTTCTGGGGCGTGTTCCCCGAGCATCAGAAACGGAGCGCGGGGGCGGTCGAGGGAAAGCATGCGTATATTCTGGACGCCCCCCGCGCCACCTGGTTCGTGCTTGACTCCAATCGCGAAACCGATTTCACGCCCGGCGAGTTTGGCGCTGCCCAGCTCGAATGGCTCGCGAACGAGCTCGACCAGCGTCCCGGCAAGCCGGCCCTGCTGATGGCCCACCACTATCCCGAGGGAGAAAACGGCCTGCTCGATTTCCCCGCGTTCTGGAACGTCATCCAGCCCCGGAAGCAGGTCAAGGCCTACTTCTATGGCCACAGCCACGTCTGGTCGCAACAGCAGCGCGAGGGCATTCACTTCGTCAATCTTCCCGGGCTGGCCTGGTTGTTTTCGGAAGCGGGCGTGCCGCGCGCCTGGGTTGAGGCGGCCGTCCACAACGACCGCGCCGAACTGGGCGTCCAGGTCATGAACGGGGTTTCGCTGCCCGAAGGCGGGAAATACACGCTCCCCTGGCGAACCTGAGCCGCCGCCTTACCCCGGTGAACGGCGCGGCCTCTTGTTAATGCAATGCGCCCTGTTTCTGTTACACTGGGGGTCTGACGGGGGCGCGTTCCCCGGGCTTTCGGCGCAGGTTCGGGCGAAACGGCGGCGCCTCTGCAGCGCGTTTGAGCGGCAACTTCCGGTTCGGCTGTACGCCTCCGTGGCGGCAGCCTGGCCACGGGCGGCCCAAGTGTGGCCGTGGCGGCATGGCGCTGAATATTTCGCGCGCTGTGTAGCGCCGGTGTGAAAGAGGAGAGGTCACGTGAAGAAGTTCAGCGGAATCTCGCGCACCCGGTGGGCGGCGCTCGCCGCGCTGGTGGTTCTTGGGGCGCTGGGGGCCTCGGTGAGCCAGGTGCGCCTGCCCCTCTTCCGGGGATACTGGTATCCCGACACGGCGGACGCGTTGCGGACCGCCTGCGAACAGTACCTCAATGAGGCCCAACTGCCCATGCCCGTCCGGGGACGCGTCATTGCCTGCGTGAGCCCCAATGCCGGCTATCCGAATTCGGGGCTGGTCATGGCGCATGCGTTCAAGGCGCTGGAAGCCGGACAGTATGACCGCGTGATTGTGTTGACGGGAGCGCACAGCGCCCGCTTTTCAGGCTGCTCTATTCCCCTCGTCCAGTATTACGCCACGCCCCTTGGCCTCGTCGATCTCGATATCGCCACCTGCCGAAGGCTGTCGATGTCGTCCCTCGTCGAGTCGCGCTCGGTGCTCTACCGGCTGACCCGCGGAGGCAATGACAAGCGGCTGGCCATTCATGAAACCGAACACGGCATCGAGGTGGTGCTGCCGTTTCTCCAGACCACGTTGGGCAATTTCGAACTTGTCCCCATCGTTGTGGGCGACCTGCTGGACGCCGATGGCCGCATTCGGGAAAGCGCCATCGACTCGCTCGTGAATCTCTTGAAGCGCATCGTAGACGACCGGACCCTCATCGTCGTCAGTTCCAATCTGACGTACTACGGCGAGCGCTACGGGTATACGCCCTTCAACGAGAACCCCGCCGAGGGGATCGAATGGCTGGACAAGCAGGCGCTCCACTATGTCCTGAACCGCGACCGCCGGGGGTTTCTCGATTACCTCGAAAAGACCCGCAACCCGATTGATGGGGCCGCCCCCCTGGCCATTCTCATGACCCTGCTTCCCGAACGCGTGGAAGGCTACCTGCTGAATTACAAGACCGGAGCGCGGGAAATGGGGGAGGGGGGCTCTTCGGTCTCGTACGCCGCGCTGGTGTTTGCCGATCCGGCCGCGCCTCCAAACGAACGCCGCGAAATCAAGCAGGTGCAGCCGTGGGAGCCCGCGGATGTGTCGGACATCTCGCTCTATGGTCCCATGGCGCCCGTCAGCGGCGAAGACACCGCCGGCCGCCTGTCGCAGAACGGCGAAGCCGCGGGCGGAGGATGATCCTCGCCAGGGCGGGGGACTCAGCGGAAGTCCGGCAGGGCATTGCGCAACAGCGCGCACAGCCTGGCCGAGGCGTCGCGCGCCGTCGCGAGCACGTGGTCGTGAGTTAACCGCTGAACCCGGCAGCAGGTGTTCGTGATGCACGACACCGCGGCCGTGCGCAGACCCAGCGCGCGCGCCGCCGCCATTTCTGGCGCCGTGCTCATCCCGACCGCGCCGGCGCCCAGGCCCTGCAGCGCGCCGATTTCCGCGCGCGTCTCATAGCTCGGCCCGGGAACCCACGCGTAGACCCCCGTTGCGTCGCACGCCGGCACGAGCCAGTCCGGCAGAAGCTCGCCGGGTTGTCCCGGCCACCGGCGGCAGGGCCAGGTAATGACGCGCTCCACGGCCATAAGCTGACCGGGCTCCAATTCAGGCAGCAACCCGCCCGCGGCGTTTGTGAACACCACGCGCTCGACGCCCATCGCGGCGAGCGCCCGCACCGGCGCCGTCAGTGCATCAAAACCGATGCCCTCATAGACATGGCGGCGTCCCCGCTGGAGGATCAGCGGGATGCCGCCGCATTCCCCGGCAGCAAACGTCCCGGGATGCCCGGCAACCTGCGCGGGCGCACAGTGTTCAAACGCGCTGAACGGCTTTTCCCACAGCGGGCGGTCGAGGAGGCCCCCCAGGTCAAGGCCGGAGCCCGCAACGATCGCGACGCGGGGGGGCAGGGTCATGTCTTCCACGCCACCGGAAGCAGGTACCGTTCGTAAAGTTCCAGAGCGTACGAATCCGTCATCCCCGCGATGAAATCCACGATCCGCCGTTCCAGGGGATCCTCGCAGGGCGCCTGATTCAGAACCGGTTCGGGCGGATTCGAGAGCAGGTAGGCGTACAGCTCGCGCAAGACCTTCTTGGCCTTTTCAATTTCGCGGTGGATGGTCTCACACGGGTAGACTTCGCGATACAGGTAATCCCGCAGCTGGCAGGTGCTTTCACGCACCGCGGGCACAATGCCGATCTCGCCGTCGTTCGAGCCTTCGATGATCCCCCTGACCATCCCGTCAATGCGTTCCGACGACGATTCTCCGAGGTGTTTCAATGCAGTCGCGGGGAGGTCCGACGGTCGGATGACGCCCCCTCGCAGGGAGTCGTCGATATCGTGATTGATATAGGCCACCGCATCGCAGATGGCCACGATCCGACCCTCCAGAGTCGCGGACGAAGGTCCCTGCTCCCCCCGCAGGATGCTCTTGCCCTTTGAATGATTGGCGATACCGTCGCGCACCTCGAACGTCAGGTTTAACCCGGGGCCCCGGTGGGTGCTTTCGAGTTTCTCCACGATGCGCAGGCTCTGCGCCGTGTGATTGAAGCCTTCCGAATACAGCTCATTCAGCACAAACTCGCCCGCATGCCCGAACGGCGCGTGCCCCAGGTCGTGCGCCAGGGCAATGGCCTCGGTGAGATCCTCGTTCAGAAACAGGGCGCGCGCCACCGTCCGCGCAATCTGGGCCACCTCGAGCGTGTGGGTCAGGCGGGTCCGGTAGTGATCGCGTTCCGGCGCCAGAAACACCTGGGTCTTCTGTTTGAGGCGCCGAAAGGCCTTCGAATGGATGACCCGGTCGCGATCGCGCTGGTAGGCCGTCCGGAAGGGGTGCTCGGGCTCGTCGACAACCCGCCCGCGGCTGTTCGCCACAAGCATGGCATATGGACTGAGGGTATCCCGTTCCCGCTGCTCAATCTGCTCACGGACGGTCACAGGGGGGCGCTCACTTTCCTTTGAAAAGGCGGCGCGCCAGTTCGACGGGCAGGCCCGCCTGCATGATCTTCAGGGCGCATGCGTCGATGTCATATTCCACACGGCAGAACTCGAAGGTCCGGTTGTCCGTGTCAAACAGGCCGAAGGCGGCCCGGGGGTCGCGGTCGCGCGGCTGCCCGGTGGCCCCCGGATTGATGAAATACCGGTTCATCGGGCTGAGCTGGCACACCCCTTCCGGGGGCGTGGCCGCCGTATTGCCCTTCTCGCTGAAAAACGAGGCGCGATGGCTGTGGCCGAAAAAACAAATGGTGATCTCGCGCCCGTTCAGGTATTCCAGCTGACGGACGGCGTCGAGCCAGTCAATGATGTAGTCGTCGCGATTGCTCGGGGACCCGTGCACCCCCAGGCAGTCCGAATTGAACACGATCTGCTCATGACAACTCGCCAGCCAGCGCCGGTTGTCGTCGCGAATCTGCTCATACTGCCATTCGATCGCCTTCTTGGCCGCGGCTCGGAAAAACCACGGATCCTCCAACCCGCATACGGCCGCGTCGTGGTTTCCCATGATGGTGGGGATGCCCCGCTCCCGGATGATGTCCACCACTTCATTGGGATTCGCGTTGTACCCCGTCAGGTCGCCCAGGCAGATGATACGGTCCGGTTTCCGTTCGTCTATCCGCTTGAATACCGCAAGGGTTGCCTCCAGATTCGCATGAAGGTCCGATATGATCGCAATTAACATCTACTCGTCCTTGAGGGAAATCGCTCCACCGTGCTACGGCGGTGTTTACTCCGATGGTTGCCGGGACTTGTCTTTCTCTATGATGCGGCGCAACTGGGAGACTTTCTTGCGGGCATGCGGGTTCGAGGGATCCACCTCGAGGATCTTCTGCATTCCCTCCAGCGCTTTTTCATAATCGCGGCGTTTAATGAACTGCACCGCGATATTGTATTCCGTAGCCAGGATCTTCTTGCGAAGCCGGGGCGACCGCGGCTGGGCCTTCGTGGCCGCCTTGTACTGCTCGAGCGCCGCCGGATAATTGCGGGTTTCAAAGTAGAAATCGCCCATGGACTCCTCATGCGTCAAGTCCGCGGCAGCGGCTTCTTTTCGGCGCTCTTCGATCTCCCGTGCCCGCTTCTGCTCGTACTCTTCCGGCGTGTACACGTTCACCAGCGCCGAGCGCTCCACCAGGATCGAAATGTTGTTGCTCGCCGAGTCCGTGGGAATCAGGAAAAACCGCTCCGTCTCCGGCTCGTAGGGGTGCAGTGTAAACCCCCGGATCACCTCGCCGTCTTCAAATTCGCAGATCCGCTCGCCGCCCTCCGGATGGTACTCGGGATACCGCTGGTGGACGTCAAAATGCCCGTCAAAACTCTTGACCTGAAACACGGCCTTCAATTGGTTAAACCGGATCTGCACCGTCTCTCCCGTTGCGGCGCCTTCGCGCGTCATCGTATCCAGATAGAACCCGGTGTCCTGGGGATTCAACGCAAAACAGACCCCGTAGTTGGTCTTGCCGTCCTTGAAACGCACCACGAGCCGCTGGCGCGGATGTTTGCGCCGCGCCTCCGTGCGCTTCTGTTCAATGTACTTCTTGCGCAGTTCCTTCTGCTCGGTCCACCGCTGACGCAACATGGTGCCGATGTGCGTCTTGTGGATCGATGTCACACAGAGGCCCTGGCGGCCGATCTGGCTCAGCGCATCGTTTTCCGTCTCGGCCTCAATCACTCCGGAGGTCTCATTGCCTTCGCTGTCGATCGCTTTGTAGTTGTACTTTGCCACTGCCCCGTCTCCTCAGGCGTAGCTCTGTGCACCGCCGTTGCGCCCGATTCGAAGCGACAATCGGGCCGCAAAAAGCCAGTTCACACGGTACTCCAATTCGAAACCTTAACACGAAATCGCGGGCCTGTCAAAGGATTAAAAATGCTTAACCCGTTGATAGTGCTAAGCTTCTGCCGCGTTCCCACCCCCAGGCGACTCTCCGGCAGATTCTTGGACCGCCCGACAGCGATCTTGCGAGCTTTTCGAGTTCTATTCTATGCCATCCCCGTGGCGATTACAAGCGAACTCTGTCAGGGTATTCCCTTTGCTCACGCCTACATACAGCGTGGCTCGCGGGGCCTGCGCCGGGTTACGGGACAGGCACGCCGATGGATCTGCGCCGCCTCGCAGCTGCGCCTGGCGCGAGTTGCGAAGCGACCCGCGCTACGTTCGTTTTCCGCGGCGCTTGCGGCGCAACAGGGAAGCGAAATCGCCCAGTTCGTCTACCCGCAACACATGGCACGCTCCCAGGTACCCCACGGCGCAGGCCGCAAGCAGGGCGGCAACCGACGCGAGTTGCGCGGCGCCCGTGTCCGCGGGCCAGAGGGCCGCGACACGGGTATGCGCGGCATAGCCCGCCGCGGTCATCACCGCGCCGGCGACAGTCATGCGGAGCAGCGCCGTGAAAAAGACGCTGTTCCACAGGGGGCCATGCCGCATCACCAGCAGGTAGTACAGGCCCCCGAAGTTCACCGTATAGGAGATGACGGTAGCCAGGGCCAGACCCCGGTATCCCAGCGGTTTCACCATCGCGACATTCAGAAGAATGTTCAGCAGCATGCTCGCGCTGGCCACGATCACCGGGGTCTTGGTGTCGCCGACGCAGAAGAACCCGGTTACGCCCACCTTGATCCATGCGAACGCGAGGAGACCAAGGGAATAAATACTCAGCGCTCCCACCGTCAATTCCGTCTGGGCCGGGGTCCAGTCGCCTCGTTCGAACAGCAGACGGACAATCGGTTCTCCAAAGAACAGCAGGCCCAGCAGCGACGGACAGACCAGAAAGTAGCTCTGCCGGAACCCCGTCATCAGCGTTTCCCGGATCTCCCTCACCCGGTCCCTCGCCGCCGCCTGCGAGAGGAGCGGAAGAATGGCCACGGCCACGGCAAACCCAAACATCGAAAGGGGGAGCTGGATGAGACGGTTCGCGTAGTAGAACGCGCTCACGATGCCTTCGTCCAGGCTGCGGGCAAACAAGGCGTCGACGAGTTTGTTGACTTCACCCGCGGCCTGGCCCACCAGCACCGGCGCCATCAGGGCGTAGATCTTCCAGACCCCGGCGTGCCGCAGCCTGAAATCCGGAAGCCAGATCCCCGTCTTTCTCCCCAGCGACACATACAGCACCACCAACTGGGCAATGCCGCCCAGCCACACGCCCAGAACCAGCGCATAGGCCGGATCCTGAAAGGTGTTGCGGAACGCGACGCAGCACGCGATGAGCGCAACGTTCAGCAGGGCCGGCGACCAGGATGGCGTCGCGTACTCCCGCAGCGTGTACAGCGGGCCCATCGCAAACACGGCCATCCCGATGAAAAACAGATACGGAAACGTCCACCGGGCAAGCACCGTGATCAATCCCAGGTCGTCCGGCGACAGCGTCTTGCCGCCGGTGATGGGCTTCAACGTGTTGAGTCCGCCCAGCAATATCGGGACGAGCACCGTCCCCAGCGCCGTCAGTGCCAGGAGCACCAGCAACATGGATGACATGGCCGAGGACACCAGCTTCTTGAACTCCTGGTCCCCGTCGTTCTCGAGCGTCTTGGTATACACCGGCACAAACGCGGCGTTCAGGGCGCCCTCTCCGATCATGTCCCGCAGCATGTTGGGCAGTTTGAACGCGAGGATGAACGCGTCACGCGAACCTACCGCCACCAGCGCCCCTACCACCATGTCCCGGACAAGCCCCAGAATCCGGCTGAGCATGGTGCCGCCGGCGAAGATGGACGCCAGCCGGGCACTCAGACGCGCGGACGGGTTCGTTTTCTGGCTCATGGTGCGCTGTGCCCCCCTGAAGAGCTCATGGCGCCTGAGCGGCCGGAGGACGGCGCCGCAAGACAAGCGCAAGCGCCACGAGAAGCGCCGCGGCCGCCGCAGAGGCCTGCGGGACACGCTGGGGCGCCCACGGCACGGGGCGTGCCGCCGGTTCCGCCACAGGCAGCGCGCCCACGCAACGGAACAGCCTCGTGTCCCGCGGCGACAGATCCCCCCGAAGCCGGTGAAACCCGCCGTACGGCGTCACCATCGCGTTCGTGGCCGTAAAGCGGCCCCAGGGGTCAAACACGCCGGAGATCCCCGTATTCGCGCAGTGGACGACCGCCAGCCGGGTCTCGATCGCGCGCAGCCGGGCCTGCTCAAGCTCCTGCTCGAGCGCGTTGCTCGAGCCAAACCAGCCCAGATTGGTGATGACCACCAGAAAATCCGCCCCCTGCCGGCGCAACGCCTCGCTCATTTCCGCAAAGAGCACCTCGAAACAGATCAGCGGCCCGAACGTGCGGTTCTCCAGTGAAAATACCCGCGTCTCGCGGCCGGGTTCCACATCGCTGATGATCGGAACGATCTTCTGGATGAACGGGAAATGCGACCCGAACGGCACATACTCCCCAAACGGCGCCAGGTGAATCTTGTCGTAATACCCGTCCAGCGTGCCGTCAGCGGCAATAAGGAAACTCGAATTCCGGGACCGCCCGGTCTCCGCATCCGTGCGCTGCGACCCCGTAAACAGCGCGGCGCCGGTGTCCCGTGTCAGGGCCTCGATCGGGGCGAAGATCTCGGGAAGCGTCAGCTCGTCCATCACCAGGGTTTCCGGCCAGACAAACAGATCTACGGGTTCGTTCTCGGCAAGCACGCGCGATTTCTGTGCGGCATTGCGGACCATTTCCACCGTGTATTCGGGGTCCCATTTCATTTCCAGCGGGAAGTTCGATTGAAACACGCCCACCTGAAACGGGGGAGAGGCGTACGCGGCCGGTTGCACCAGAGCCATCCCTGCCCCGTGCGTCCCGATCAGGAGCGACAAGGCCGTTGCCGCGCGCGCGAACCGGAGCCTGCGCGTATGGATCACTTCCGCAAGCAGTGCGTTGAATGCGACGAGCACGCCCGCCAGGAGGGGCGTCCCTCCGATGGCGGCAAGCTGGAGCAGCGGGAGGTCCTTGCCCTGCGAATACGCCAGATTGCTCCAGCCAAAGCCGCTGAGCAGGTGGTTTTGGGCATACTCCATGGCCATCCACAGTACCGCGAACAGCAGGGCCCCCGGCATCCACGGAAGCCGGCCGCGCAACCAGGACCAGGCTGCGCCCGTCGCCGCCCAATACGCCGCCATCACAAGGCAGACCGCCTGCTGGCCCCAGAACGCCCAGCCTCCCGCCCAATAGAAGTTGGTGAGCAGCCACTGAAGAAGCACGCTGTGAAACGCCCATCCGGCAACAAAGAAACGCGCGGCCGCCTCCCTCGGGGCGGAGTCGCGGCAGGCGTACAGCAATGGCGTCAGGGCGACCCAGGCCAGAAAATACAGGTGCCAGGTGGGGAAGCACAGCGCGAGCATCGCGCCGCTCAGCAACGGGGCCCCCCAGGTTTGGATCATCGTCTTCATCGTGGCGGGATCATGCGCATGACCAGGCCCCCAATTCAACTCCGAAGGCGCCGCCGCCGCAAGCACGCCGCGCCGAAAAAAACCGGCAGGCCACGCGTCTGGCCTGCCGGGACGTTACCGGAATCGCTCAACCACCGGAGAACTACAGCTCGTCCTCCATGATCTCGATTTCCTGCTCGATGCGGTCCAGGTTCTTCCACTTCTCTTCACGCCAGAAATTGAGGGCGCTGATGGCTTCCGGCCGAAGATTGCGGAGGTCTACGATGGTCGGGGAAAGGAAGATCAGCAGGTGCGAATTGCGCGCTTCCACCCGGCGTCCACGGAAAGGCGCACCCAGCACCGGCATCTTGCCCACCAGGGGAATGCGGCGTTCGGTCTTGGTGACGTTGCGCGTCGACAGGCCGCCGATCACCAGCGTCTGGCCGTTCGGCACCAGCACCTGGCCCGTCTGTTCCCGCGTCGAAAACACGGGGAGGTCGATGCCGCGAATGGGACTCGACGGCAACTGATCGACCACGTTCAGTTTGGCCAGGTTGATCTCGATCATGTCGTCGTCGAGAATCACCGGCTGAATGCTCAGATTCACACCCACCTGGCGCCACGTCACCTGGAGCTGCGCCCGGCCTTTCTGATAGATCAACGACTGGTAGGGGATCTCTTCGCCCGCGTGAATCTCCGCGGTCCCGTTCTCCACCACCAGCAGTTCCGGTTTCGAAATCAGGTCGGCATCCGACTTCTGCTCTATCCCGCGGATGATCCCGTCGATCGTGCCCGTGCCGCTGTCGATGATGCTGAACGTGATGCCCGCCCCACTCTGCGTCGTGATGGCGTCCCCCTGCAGGGTGCTCCCCTGAGCCACGCTGGCGGGGAAATCCGGCGTCAGACGCACGTTGTCGGCATACGGGTTCGCGTCCGCGGCCGGAAGCGTCACCTGAAAGGAATTCGGGTCGAATACCCGCGTGGAAATCCGTTCCACGCTGCCGCTGTTTTCATTGCCCCGCACGAACCGCGTGTAGTCCAGGTTCGTCCCAATATCCCGCAACCCGTCTTCCGTGGTCTCGCTGATCCATACCTGGATCTGGACCTGGCGGATCGCCTCGACCTGCTGCGCAGCCGGCGGCGCCTCAACGGGCGGCGGGGGAGGCGTCTCCTCACCGGCCAGGGCGATGCCTGCCATAATTCCGAGCAGCGCGAGTGCTGGCAGAACCCGTTGGATAACCATTACTTGTCTTCCTCCATTTTCAACTCGGAATCAATCCCCGTGCCGGTCGAACCGCCCGTTATCGCGTCGCCAAGGTTCTGCGGAATGGACGATACCCCCTCCAGAATGTCCGTCAGCAAGCCCGTTGGCGACACCTTGCTGGCCGGCGTCTCTTCTCCCAGGTTGACGAAACCGTGTTCATCGGCCACGACGAAGGGCGCACGCCACAACTCGGACTTAATGAAGAAGACCAGTTCGCGGCGGCCTTCGTCCGCTTCCCGGTGGCCAAAGGTCGTCGAGAGAGGCGCGCCGATAAAATTGCCGGGAATGAAGTTCTCCGCCACGCCGACCGCTACGTCTTCGGCCTGGGTCAGCCAGGGAACCGTCTCGAGGCTTTTCTGTTTGGTGTTGCGATACAGGCCGCCCAGTACCAGCACCTGCCCGTTCCGCACCCATACGTCGGTCATGATGCTTCGGGTAATGAACACCGGCGCGGTGATCTGGTTGCCGCCTTCCAGACTGTCGTCCAGGGCGATGACGATGCGCGAACCCAGCTCCTTCACCTCCGCCTGAACCTGCAGATTCACATACGTGTCTTCCAGGGTGGCCCAGTTCCCGTCGTCGTCGGTCACTTTCGGCACCTTCAACGTCAGGGCCACGCCGGTATCGCGGAACGAGGTGGCCTGCACCGTCGTGGCGCCCACCACCGTCGTGTCTTCGTACGGAATCTCGCGCACCGTCTTGATGACAGTCCCCGGCCGCTCCGCTCCGATCATCACCATCGCTTTAGGACGCGACAGGATGTACGCGCGGTTTTCGTCCACCAGCGCCTGCAACACCATCTCGATGTCGCCGTAATTCGTGGAGATGTTGTCCAGAAAGACCGTCAGACCCTCCAGACGGTTTCCCGAGTCCGTCGGAAAGGTCAGATCGGCCGTCCGGATGGCCCCGTTGCCGCTCGTAACGCGGCCGTAGAGGCGCTCCTTGTTCCGGCGCGAGAAGAAGGCGCTGAACCCCGTCTCCACGTTCTTTTCCGTCTGGAACTCCACCACCTTTACAGAGACATTGACCTGCCGGGGGGCTTCCGTATCCAGCGGTAGCGGAGGCGCGGGGGCCGGCGCTGGCGCTGCTTCCGGGGCCGGCGCTGGCGCGGCTTCCGGGGCCGGCGCCGCGGCGGCTTCTTCCCCGGCGTATCCTGCCGGTGCGATCAGCCCCACTGCCAGTACAACGAAACCAAACAAATACCATTTTCGCATTGCTGACCTACCGTTGAAATGTTCCGATGGCCTCATACCGAGTCACATTCTCGATATCGTCGAAGATGCTGAAGCGCACCACAAATGCGCGTGCTTCACCAGGATTCAAACGGCCGATATTGACCGTGCTCGTGTCGTAAATCATGTTGCCGAACCCGTACACCGTCACGTTGACCTGCACGCCGTACAAGACACTGTCGCCGCGGTTGTGGGCCTGGCCCGTGACCACGTAAAAGTCCTGTCCCCGGTAGTAGGATCGCTCGCCGGCGCCCACGTCCGTGCCGCCGCGGAAATCATTGAGATTGGTGATGATAAGCGGCTCTTCCTCAATGGACCGCTTCTGCCGCTCTTCCGGCGTCAGCAACGTGTAGCTGCCGTCGGGTTTGAACTCGATGCGCTCCTTCAGGCGCACATCGGTGGCGTACGTGGGGTACTTCTCGATGATGTTGGCGTACAGTTCGCCGGCCATGTCGTAATCCCCGCGCTTCCACAACAGATCGGCCAATTCCCACTTGGCCTTGTAGTTCGCGGGCTCTTCCTTGACCGTATTCCACAGGGCCGTAATCGAAGCATCCAGCTGGTCTGGCGAGCCGAACTCGTCGGTGTACTCCTTGCGCAGATCCGCAATGCGCTGCGCACACTCCTCCGCGTACCGTCCGTGCGGGGACTCGTGGAGGTATTCCTCAAAAAGATTGATCGCGTCCCGATAGCTCTTGATGTTGTAATACGCGACCGCCAGCCAGTACCGGGCATCCATGGACGCATCCGAATACGGGTATTTCTGGATGACCTGGAGCAGACGCGGGATCACGATGTTGTAATCCCCGGCCTCAATCATCCGGCGCGCTTCCTCGACCTGCTTGTCGGCCGAACCTTCCTCCAGCACCCGGTTCTTGGTGACCGGGGTCGCCGTCATCGGCACGTTGCTTGAAGGCGTCGTGCACCCGACTAGCTGCACGACGAATCCCACAAGGCTCACCATTACCAGGATCTTAGCGGTCGCATGTGCTCGTTGCATAGTTGACTTCTCGCAGGAATCACCCTCGCCCCTGAAGCAACCCATTTGCTTCTACGGAGTGTCTGGCTCGTGTTCCCATTTCCTATCGGTTGCCGGCCTTCTTCAGATTCTCTTGCATGGTCTTGATGACCAGTTCGGTGACATCGTCCGCGGGAATTGCAGGCTCCAGGCCGCCCAGGTAGCCCTCAGCGGCTATGAGGTCGTACTCGGACTCCTGCCCCACCTGGGCAATCGTCCGGACGGCCCGGTCGCTCGCCTGGCTGATCAGAATCCAGTACCGCCCCGTTCCACGCTCAATCTTCTGGTCTTTGAGCTCCTTGTATTCCGGGGTTTCCACAATGATCTCCTGGTAGCGCACTTCCGCCGGCTTCTCGAACGAGCTGGGCAGCCCCCAGTAAATCTTCTGGGGGTCAACCTGCTTCTCTTCAATCGTATAAGCGGCGGCATATGAAATGCACATGCCCAGGACGAACCCAGCGACCACCACTATCGTAACTGATTTACTCATGATTTTCCTACCCTCTCTCATTTCGCAGCGCGGGCGGCTGCCTCCAGCAGCTCGCGCTTCCCCAACAACCCATCGTTGACAGGCGCGGTCGCGAAGATGCCATGGTACCGGCAAAGTGCGAACCCTGTCAAGTAATTACCCGGACCCCGCACACTCCCCATGCAGGCTTCCGGTCCGTTCAACTGCGTTTTCTCGAGGCTTCGTGCTGTGCAGTGGAGGCAAAAAAACACACGCTTCCTCTCACTCACCGGAAACTACAATCCCCCCCGGTTTCAAAAGGTTCCACTGAATTCACCCCGTGGGGGCCTTAGACCCACTGAAAAACTATACCATGATTCGCTGAAAACGCTACCGAAAACGCCCAATTTATTGATTTTAGTGAATTTAATGCCGCCTGTGCGCTCTGGCGGAGCCAAGCCCTGACCCTCCCTAACGAATTTCCCTCCAATCGCTTGCCGCGTCAACGAAAAGTCCGGCCGGCCCGTTATCGACTTTGACACGTCGTCGCGTTGGCTCTAGAATGTGCACAATCAACAGCCGGGTTCCTTATTATGTTCCGAGAGGATTGATCTATGCCGCGTTCTCGCCGAACGTCCTTCGCATGTACCCTGTCCTGCCTCAGCCTGATCCTCGCTGGCGTTGCCACGGCCGGGGCTGTCCAGGCGGAGCCATCCCCCGGCGCCGCCGTCACGCGCGTCTGGGCGCGTCCGGCCGGCCATGAGGATGGCTCGCACACGACGGTCTCGTTTCAACTGGCGGACGTGACGACCGTTGAGGGCGCCCTGACGATTCCCTGCGAAGTTCAGATCGGCGCCGCGTTGGAGCAGCCGCAAGCACGGTTGTACATATACGACGGACAGGGGAACGCGCTTTTCGAGGGGAGGTCCGAGCTGGACGGCGACCAGGGGCGCTTCCATCCGGCGTTCGCGTGGCCTCTGGAGAATGTCAACGACGGAATCTACCGCGCCCGTCTCGAAGTCGTGCACGCCCTCAACCAGCCCCTGGCATGGCGCGAGGTTCATCTCGAGAAACGGACCCGGGAAACGCTTTCGGGGCGCATGGCCGAGCTGAGCGCCCTGGTCGACCTGGTCCGGGAGAGCATTCGGGGCGCCCGCGAGACCGAGGTGCCCGTCTACGCGTCCCAGCGCGCGACCATCGCGTCGGACGCGCTCCGCCGGGCGGAAGTCCTGCTTCAGGAGGGCGACTGGCCGCAGGCCGCCGCGCTCACCGAGTTCGCTGCGACGTCGTGCGATTCCGCGCGCGTCCTGTTGACCTTCGCTTCTCTGACCCCCGAACTGGGCGTGCCGGGGCCGATGCCCTCCGCCACATCGCTGGACATCCGCGACGGCGCCTTCTATGCCTCCGCATCCGAACCGGTGTTCCTGTTCGGGTTCCACGATCCCGCCGCCAACCCGCGCTCCCTCGCCCTGCTTGACCGGTACGGGCTGAATTTCGCCGCGATCGAGGTGTCTCCCGCGGACCTCCTGCTGGAAGGCGGCGTCAACCTGGATACCATGGCGCGCATTGACACCTATCTCGAGAACGCGGATGCTCTGGGCATCGGCGTAACGGTCGGATTGGCCGCCGACATCGCCCCGGCGTGGCTGGGTTCCACGGCGCCCCCCGCCTCCCCGGAAACGCAGGGACCGGCCCGGGTCCGCGATCCCCGCGAAGCGCGCGCGCTCGGCCAGCGTCATCTTGATGCCGTCGCCCCGCTCCTTGAACGGCATCCCTCCGTCAACGGGATCAGCCTGGCGTCCGCCCCCGCATTCCGCTGGGAGACCGAAGAGGTGCGCCAGAGCTTTCAGCAGGCCGTGGTCCGGAAGTACAACGAGGACCGGCGGGCCGTAAACCGGGCCTGGCGAACCCACATGCGCGTGCTCGATGACATTCAGATCCTCTGGGACTATGAGCAGCCCTCGTATCAATATGACTGGCAGACGTGGCACCAGCATCTGGTTTCGAGCCACTTCACCTGGCTCGCCGAGTATGCGGACCGAACCTTGAGCGGCCTCCCTGTCCAGATCACCCTGTCCGACACGGTCCTCCAGACGGGCGAGGCCCGCACGGGCATCGACCGCCAGGTGCTGGCGGGCATTGCCGAGGTGACCGCGTGCACCGCGTCCTACACGTTCGGCGAATCGATGTACGCGGTGCCGTTTACCGGCCCCGACCTGTCTTTCCGCTTGCTCCGTTCGCTGGCTCCCGCCCATCCACTGATGGTCGTGGACCTCAATTTCGAGCTCGGCCTCGTGTCCGCCGGCGCCGACGCTTCCCGGTGCGTGCACACCGCCCTCTGGGACGCCGCTATCGCGGGCGTGAACGGTTTCGCAGCCAATCCGGCCGGGTTTCAGCAGAGCCCCGGAGGCCTCGACGGGTTTACGACGGCCTGCGCCGACCTGAACCGCCTGGGGGACATCGTCACCGCCTTTCAACGGACGGAAGCCCCCATCGCGATTCTCTGGAGCATGCCCTCGCAGATCTATCACGATGGCGAGACCTTCCTCGAATCCGTTCAGCGGGTGTACGAGGGGAGCGCGTTCTTCGGTTTTCCTGTCCGTTTCATTACCGAAGAAGCCTGCATCTCGGGCGGCCTGGCCGACGTTTCCGTGCTGGCCATGCCCGAGGTCCCGGCGCTGGCCGATGCGACCTTTGAAGCCGTGGACGCCTATGCCAAGGCCGGGGGAGTGATCATTCGCAGCGGACGCCCGGCGGCGTACACCCCCGCCGGTACCTCGCGCCATGACGTGATCACCCAGACGCCACGCACCATTTTTGTCCGGGCCTCCGATACACCCACGGTCTATCTGCACGCCCTCGATGCCGCCTACGTGTTCGGCGTGCTGCCCCCCATTCCTCGAACCATCAACACCTACGGCTATCCTCTGGAGGGGGTCAAGAGCCGGTACGTCCAACTGGACGGACAGGAGTACCTCTACGTGGTCAATCTCCGGAAGGAGCCGGTGCGGGTCGACCTGTTCGGCGGTCCACGCAAGGGGCGGGATCTTGTGCGCGGACGCAACATCCAGTTCCCTGCGGACCTCGAACCGCTTGATCCGATGCTGGTCCGCCTGGAGCCGCTGGATTCCGCCGTTCCGGCCGGAGGCGGCGTGCCCGTGCTCGCCGAGCACCAGGCCGAATCGGGGCCGGTCGTTCTGAGCCCTGTAACTCCTTAATATCCAATCGCATGCCATAGTCTGGCGCAGGATGTGCCCGGCTCGGATTATCCTGTCCCCGCACGGTGTTCATCCTGGGGTACGGTACAGGGCCCCGGCCGGCCGTTTGTGCCCGGAGCGCGCGTGTGCTAACATCACGGGGTAAAGGAGTTTGTGGAGAATGAATATCGTTCTGTATCCCGACGATCCGCTGCAGCGCGTGGCGACGCCGGTTGAGCACTTCGGTCCGCAGCTCGAGAAGCTGGCGGCCACCATGCTCGAAACGATGTATGAGCACGAAGGCGTCGGTCTGGCAGCGCCTCAGGTGGGCATCGCGAAACGGTTCCTGGTCTGCCACGACCTCGAGTCCGACCCCCTGTGCCTGGTCAATCCCGAGATCCTGGAGATGGACGGCGCCGAGGTCGCCGACGAGGGGTGTCTCAGCATTCCCCGCATCTACGCGCCGGTTCAGCGGGCGGAGCGCATCCACGTCCGGGCCAAAGACCCCCTGGGCAATGACCTCGACTTCGAGGCGCACGGTTTCCTGGCCCGCATCATTCAGCACGAAACGGATCACTTGGACGGACGGGTGTTTCTGGACCGGGTCGACATCCTGACACGGCAGTCGAAACTCGCGGAATGGGAAGAGCTGCGGCCGTCCCTGGAGTCCGCGGCCCCGCTGGGCTAGCTCTCCGCGCCAGTAAACCGCCCGGCCGCGCAAGGCCTTTCGGGGGAAACATGCTGTTCAATACGCCCGCTTTCGAGCAACTGGTCGACGCCTTGCGGCGCTTGCCCGGCGTCGGAAAACGCTCCGCCGAACGCCTGGCGCTCCATCTGTTGTCCGCTCCCGGCGAAGAGGCCCAATCCCTGAGCGAGGCCATCGTGGAGGCCCGCCGCCTGATCACGCGGTGTTCCCAATGCTGCAATCTCACCGATCGCGACCCCTGCGCCATCTGCGCCCATCCCGGCCGCGATCACGGCGTCATCTGCGTGGTGGAACATCCGTCCGGCGCGATGGCCATCGAGAAGGCCGGCGCCTACAAGGGCCTGTACCATGTGCTGCACGGCGCGCTGAGTCCGCTCGAAGGCATTGGCCCCGATGAACTGGCCATTGACGCCCTGCTCCGGCGGATCTCGGGAACGGTCCGGGAGATCATCGTCGCCACGAATGCCACGGCGGAAGGCGAGGCGACGGCCCTGTACCTGTCGCGCGTCATCGGGCAGCAGTTCGGTACGGCGGTGACGCGCATTGCCCACGGCGTGCCCATGGGCAGCGGGCTCGAATACGCCGACGACGCCACCCTGGCCCACGCCCTCGAAGGGCGCAAACAGCTCTGATCCCGGTTGCGCGCCGGACGGCGCTCAGTCCGCCGCCGCTCCGGCGGAGACCGCGGTCTCCTCTGCCGGTATCAGCTTTTCCAGACCGGTGATGGTGTATTCGCCGATCACGGCGTTGCCCTCGACGCGGCTCGCCCCCGCAAGCGTGGCCCCCTTGGCTTCCAGCGCCTTCTTGCCCTCGTTCACGCCCATATCAACAACAAACTGTACGCTGCCGGGAGTACCGGGTTCCACATCCGGCCGGCACTCGATGTGCAGCTTCACAAGCGCCTCGCTTGTGCCGGTGAAATCGGCGGACAGGCGCATCCACGACACGTTTGCCAGCATCCCCACATAGAAGTCCGGGTTGCTCTCGCCATTGGAGACCTTCAACAGTTCCAGCGCCGACAGCACCGTGAACGCCCCGCCGTCCCGGTTGTCAAGGGCGACTTCGATCGCGTGGCCGCCTTCCAGGGAGAGCGGGCCGGCCGCTGGCGCATCGGTCCAATGGGTCTGGGTCAGTTCGAGCGTATGCGCATCAATGGGCACTTCGCCCCGCAGCGTCAGGATCCCGCGTTTCTCCGCCACCATGCCTTCGCGGGACCACCGGATCGCGGGCAGCGACCGCGCAAGGTTCGCCTCGTTGACCGCGTCGCGAATGACCGGGCCGAGACGCTGCTCGTTCACGAACGTGGTTACCGCGATGGATTGCGTCTGGAGGTTCGGGGCCAGAAACACCGCGGCTTCGTGGGGCAGCAGCCGTTTCACCACCCAGGGGCTCGGCCGCTGCTTTTCCGGCAGGGCCGTCTGGAGAAACGCCATGAGGGCTTCCTGACCTCTGCCGGGCCATACGGCAATCTGCACCCGCGTGTCGGGGATCACGTACGGAGCATGCGAAAACTCCGGACTCCGGAACACACAGTATTTCCGGTCCGCCGTCACCACGGCGATCACGCCCATCACCACCAGCAGGGCCACTATCCCCACCACTACCCAGCGCTTGTTCAAGATTCGTTACTCCCTCTCGTGTCTGTGCTAACGCACGGTCCCGGCAAGCAGTTGACTCCGGATCGTATGCGCCCGCGTCCGACAAGTCAAACAGACGGGCGCCGCCGCGCACAAAAAAGGCCGGCGGGCGCGTGGCCGCCGGCCTTCGGATTCAGACGGGGACTCAACGTACCGCGGCGCGGGGAATGTCGATAAAGGTCGAGCCCATCAACACCTTCGTGCGTTTCGGGCCCGTGTGGGCATGCTTGATGCTCGCGAGGGCGCGGATGTAATGCGCATGGTCGACGGCGAGCCCGCGGGTCTGCACCTTTTCCTTCATCGATTCAAACGCCTGCAGGGCAATGTCTTTCCGGCCGACCCGCTGCGCCGCCACTACCCACCAGAACAGATGGTCGGGGGGCAGATCCGCAAATACCGGGAACCGTTCGTAGGTGGCCAGCACGGTGTCCTGCCGCTGATGCCACTCCGCCGGACCAAGGGCTACCACGAAGAGATTCGCCAGGCCCGCGGGATAGAACTCGCCGGTGTCCTCGACCGTGACCGCCGCGTCGCCGGCCTTGGCCCAGGCATACAGCCCGTCATCGCCGCGCAACTGTTCAAAGGCCTTTTTCATGTCGCGCCGCGCGTAATACACCTCGTGAACCCAGCCGTAATTGCGGAGCAGATGGGCAATCTGCCGCGAATGCCACAGGGCTTCAAACACCTCCGCGTTGTCCATCACGTACTTGTAAGGCGAATCGGGCTTGGCAAACGTCAACCCGTCCACGTCGAGCGTCGCGAGCATCGCCTTGTGCGCACCGAAGATCTTGCCGGTTTCGCGCATCACGAAGCGGTGGTCATGCGTCAGCATCCGGCGCATGTTTACGCACATCAGGAAGGTCGCCGCATACGAATCGGTCGCGTCGTATTCCCCGGTGGACGTGTATTTGCTTGCGGTTCCCGCGTAATCATGAATGACGCCGCGGAGATCCATGTGCTTGAAGTACCAGTCCGTCCACTTGATCCCGCCATCCAGATACTTCTTGTCATCGGTAATCTGGTACGCTTCGAAGAGGCCCAGGGCGGCGTAATTGCCGAAATACGGGGAGATCGTTATCTGGTCACCCGATTGGGTATGGACGATCGCACCGTCAGCAAGTTGCTTGGACAAGATGGCATCCGCGTGTTCGCGGATCTCGGCGTCCGGTGCCATCGCCACCAGTAACATCAATAAGACTTGCATCGTTTGCTCCTTCCCGTCCTTCGCAAAACATACACCACCGCTGCCTTATAATGCCTCCGAGCTGGCAAAAGTTCCTTTCGCATCCAACGGGGCCCGTCTCTCGGTCCGGCGCGTCCCCGGCCGGCGCGCCGAGGGGTTCAAGCTATTGATCAACAACGACTTATGGAAGTGAGACCCCGGGGATCCCGAGTTCCGAGGGCGCCATAAAGTCTTGCGGCTCAACGACTACCACCCCGCGCGGGGTCACCCGGAACCTTCGTGCATCCTCCTCGTAATCATAGCCAACTACTGTGTCTTCAGGGATTTGCGCCCCCGTGTCGATGATCGCCTTGCGTATGCGGGCCCGCCGTCCGATCGATACTTCCGGCATCAGGATGCACTCCTCGACGTAGGAGTAGCTGTTGACGCGCACTTCCGGCGAGAGCACGCTCCGGCGCACCATCCCGCCGCTGATGATACACCCGGGACTCACGATCGAGTCCACCGCCACCCCGAACCGGATGCCCTCGTCGGCGAACACGAATTTGGCCGGCGGCGCCATCGGCGGCTTGGTTCGCACGGGCCATTCCTCGTCGTAGAGGTTGAAGAGGGGGTCCACGGCGACGAAATCCATGTTGGCTTCCCAGAACGAGTCGAGCGTGCCCACATCGCGCCAGTACTTGGCCTCCTTGCGGTTCTCGTCGACGAACGGGTAGACAAAGACCGGATCGGTTTCGATGAGGCGGGGGATGATGTCCTTCCCGAAGTCGTGCGAGCTCATGCGCTCGGCATCGTCATAGCAGGCGCGGATCAGCGTGTCCTTGTCAAACACGTAGACGCCCATCGAGGCCATGGCCGTGTTGGGATTGTGCGGCGAAGGCCGGGGGTGTTCGGGCTTCTCCTGGAATCCGGTCACCTGGTTGTTGGCGTCCACTTCGAGGATGCCGAACCGGTGCGCTTCGTTCAGGGGGACCTCCAGCGCGGCCAGGGTGACCGCCGCCCCTTGGGCCCGGTGGTACTTCACCATCTTCTGATAGTCCATCTTATAGATGTGGTCCCCCGAGAGAACCATCACTTCGCGGCTCTCGATAGGCTGAATGGAATATAGATTCTGGTAGATGGCGTCCGCGGTGCCCAGATACCAGTTGTCCCCCGTGCGTTTCTGGGCCGGGATCACCTCGATGAATTCGCCCCATTCCGGATAGGACAGGTTCCAGGCCGCGTGAATATGGCGGATCAGGGACAGCGACTTGTACTGAACCAGGACCAGAATCTTGCGAATCTGGGAATTGATGCAGTTGGACAGTGTGAAATCGATGATGCGGTACATCCCGCCGAAATGCACCGCGGGCTTGGCCTCGTTGCGCGTCAGGGGATACAAACGTTCACCCGCGCCGCCCGCCAGCACCACCGCGAGCACGTCCCTCATGCTGTGCCGGTCATCCATCTCCCGCCTCCATTCTGATAAACGCCCTGCAGGGCGCGCCGTCACCATGCCGGACCGGCAACGGCAGCACCACGAATTCGCAGGCCCCAGCCCGGGCGTTGCGCAGGTCCAGGCCCTCCACGATGAGCACGCCAGCCTCCAGAAGCATGCGATGGACCGTTTCGCAGTCCTCCCCGTCCGGGGCGATGGAGATATAATCTATCCCAACCAATTGTACCTGCTCGTCGACCAGGCGCGCCGCGGCCTCGGGCGACAACGCCACGAAGCCCGGCTCAAACTCCCGCTTTTCCGCCAGCATACCGTTTGCCGTCTTTAACAACAACCGCGCGGGCAGGGGGTCATCCCCGAGGTCCGACGGCCCGAGCGCCGGGCCCGGGGTCGTCACCTCGAGCACGCGGGCAGGCCCGAAAAACACCGAGGGGTCCAGTTCGTCGACCCGCGCGCCGTCCGGGAACACGTGATAGGGCGCATCCACATGGGTCCCGGCATGGGTGCTCAGGCTGAGCCACGAGACGTTGCTCCCCGCGCCTTCCGAGAGCGACGACACCGCCCGCATCTGAAACGCGGGGTCGCCGGGCCAGCAGACCATGCCCTCGAACAACGGCATGGAGACATCCACCCACTGCGTATCCGGACTGAAACGGACTCCCCGTGCCAAGCATGCTCCTCCTGCCCTCAGGCATCCGTAACCCATTGAATTATACCGCATATGAACCCCGGTGGCCGAACGGGCGCCCCAGGGCAATCGCACTAAAACCAGACGGAAACGATCAGCTCGCCGGAAGAACAGCTGTTCTCTATCTGCCCCATCTGCCCCAACTCAGCGGATTCGCCAAAAGAAAATGCAGAAGCCCGCAGGAAACGGCGTTTTTCAACGTTTTCCCGCGCAAGCAGGAATCCAGTAGGACTCTGGACCCCTGCTTGCGCAGGGGTGACGAGGACTGGGGTCACAAACCACCCGTCTCACGAAGACCCTTTGTGCGGGGCGCAATAAGTGCGATTGCCTGACGGGCGCCCGGATGCGGGGCGCCCCCGGGCGGCGTCCCGGCTTATGGCGCGTGCCAGTTGATAGCCGGGCGTGCGCGCGCTATGCTGCCTTCCGATTGCCGGTTCGGCTTCAGGCGTGCTGCCGTAGCGCCATCAGGCGGAGGATCTGCCCCGTGAATGAAGAGCACCCCCGTTTTTCTCAAGAGATTGTCGGTGTCACGCTCGCGGCCGGCAAGGGCTCGCGCATGTTGAGTTTGCAGACCCTGCTTCCCAAACCCGTCCTGCCCGTGCTCGACAAGCCCATCGTCTACCACCAGCTCGAGGCGATGGTGCGGCTGGGCATCCGCAAGGCCATCGTCGTGGTCGGACACCGCGGGTACGAAGTGGTCCGCCAGATCGAGCGCCAGCCGCCTCTCGGCCTCGAGATCGACTACGTGGCCCAGGAGAGCAATCTCGGCATCGCTCACTGTGTCGGATGCCTGGAAAGCGCCATCGCGGGCCCGTTTCTGCTGTTCCTGGGCGACATCTACTTCCATGCCCCCAGGCTGGACGGCATGCTCACGGTGTTCCGTGAACACCAGGCCGATGCGGTTCTGGGCGCCATCACCGAGCAGGACACCGCCGCCATTTCCCGGAACTACTGCATCGTAACCGACGAACACGGCCTTGCCCGGCAGGTCATCGAGAAGCCCCGGTTCCCCAAGAGCAGGCTCAAGGGCGTGGGCATCTACCTGTTTACCCCCGTCGTCTTTGACGCCATCCGCCGGACCTCCCGCACGGCCATGCGCGATGAGTACGAAATCACCGACAGCATCCAGATCCTGATCGAGCTCGGCTACGATGTCCGCACGTGCACCGACATCGTTCACGATCTCAACCTGACCTACCCTCGCGACCTGCTCGATTTGAATCTCTGGGCCCTGAAACACGAAGGCCTCGACCGGTACATCGCCGACACCGCTCGCATCGGCCCGGGCGCCGTCATCGAGCATTCCGTCGTTGGCGCGGGCGCGGTGGTCGGGGCGGGGGCGGTCCTGAAGAATTCCGTGGTCTTCGCGGGTGCGACCGTGTCCCCCGAACGCCGGCTGGAAGACGTGCTCGTCACCGAGTCCGACATCTGCCGTCCCTGACGGTCAAGCAGGAGGGAGACGCAGTCGCGTCGAAGCGGGTTTCTGCCTGTCCCCGTTGCCAGAGAGGAACCACGCGCCCCGCCGCCCGCGGACCTTACGACTTCTCGCCGCGTTCCGCGCCGTAGATCTTCTGCATGCACTCGGGACACAGGCCGTGGCTGAAATCGGCTTCGGAGTGTTCGCGCACGTAGGTCTCGAGCCCGGTCCAGGAGCCCTCGTCGTCGCGAATCCGTCTGCATTCCGCGCAGATGGGAATGAGCCCCTGGAGAGTCTTGATGCCTTTGAGCGCAATCTTCAATTCGGCGATCAGGTCCTCGCGCTCGAGTTCGGTGCGCTTTCTCGAACAAAGATAGCCCACCACCGTGCCGAACATCCGCAGCAATTCGCATTGATTGCGGGTCATGCCAACATCGCGCAGCAGGTTGTCCGCGCTCACGTGCCCAATCACTTTTTCGCCGTCCCAGAGCGCGGCGAACAGCTGGGGCGCGGTGACCTCCGACTTCCCGTCGGGGGAGGGGAACGTGGCACGCTCGACCAACACGAAGGCGTCCTTTGCGAGGAGGATGCGCCCTTCGGGGCTTTCGGGGGTGATGCGGGCCCGTAGATGCCGTTCGTCGCGAAGCAGCCCGTTCTCGTCGACGCCCCACGAGCCGCGGATGATCTCCGCCTCGTCCGTCAGCAGCCAGATGCCGACCCGGTCAAAGCCGAGGGCCGTGCGGCCCCATTCCACGGCGCGGCAGCAGATGTCGTCCACCGATTGCGCCGTGGACAGTTCGCTCGTGAGACTCACGAGCGACGATAGCTGCTCCGTGAACCGGCGTTCGTTCTCCTCGCGGGTGCGCAGGAGCCGCTGGGCGTGTTCCAGTTCGCGCCGGGCCTTTTCCAGGTCGCGGACCTGTTGCCGCAGTTCCCCCAGCTCGGGCGGTTCTGGCGAGGCGATGTCGGTCTCTTCCATGGTTCCAACACAGCTCCGGCCTGATTGGTCAATGTCCCCCACAGGATTTTACCACATCACTGGACATCACGGTGCGAATAAATAAATCTGGGAATACTTGAAAAAAGGGAAGAATCCGGGTTTCGGCGGGTGAACTCCCTGGTCAATCGCTGTTCTGCGCCGTCGTATTGGGCTCGTTGCGGACCCGCAGGCCGGCAGCGCGAAGGCGTTCGCACCACCGTTCCACCAGGTCGGCGTTGGACGGCGTGGCGGGGGCGCGGGATGCGGGATTCACCCCGAAGCGCTGCACCTTGCTTTCGCTGAGCGGGTTGCAGGCCATGAGTTCGATACCGGCCAGGTTGGGCAGGGACGCCGCCAGCGCTTCGATGCCCGCCAGGAAATCTTCGCGTTCGTTGCACCCCGGAATGATGGGCGACCGCAGAATGATCGCGGCGCCGTGGTCGTGCAGCATGTGGAGGTTCTGATGGATGCGCCTGAAGGACACGCCGGTGAACGCGATGTGTCTTTCGGGATCCGTCTCCTTGATGTCGAACAGGAACAAATCCACGAGCGGCATCATGGCCTCGAATACGGCGGCCTCGGCGTAGCCGCACGTCTGCATAACCGTATGGATGCTGTGGCTTCGGGCCGCACGCAACAAGCCCATGGCAAAATCGAACTGAAGCGTGGGTTCTCCGCCCGACAACGTCATCCCCCCGCCGGAGGTCTCGTAGAACGGCGCGTCACGCAGCACCTCGTTCATGACATCGCGTACGGACGCCTGACGTCCAACAAATTCCAGCGCCTGAGCGTAGCAGTGTTCGGTGCATTTCCCGCAGACCGCGCATTTGGCGCGATCCAGGGCGTGCACGGTCCCGTCCATGTGGTGCGCGCCCCGCGGGCAGACGCGGAAGCAATAGCCGCAACTGATGCACATCCGCGGGTCAAACGCGAGACTGGGTTCCGGCGAAATGGACTCGGGGTTGTGGCACCAGACACACCGTAGCGGGCACCCTTTCATGAAGACCGTGGTACGGATGCCGGGGCCGTCGTGAATGGAGAAGCGTTGAATCTCGAATATGTGCCCCCGGAGTTCCGGGGGGCCGGTGTCGGACATATCAGCATTTCCTGCGCGTGGCCTCGCGGCACGTGAAGACGTTGTCACTTACTCTCCTGGATTGCCATTCCGAAGTCAACCTCGCAATGGCCACCGATCGCGGTGCGCCCCGGGATCGCCGGGCGCCGGCTCGGCTTGCTCTTTCCTCCTCTTGAATGGGGACAGATCGTCGCGTCCCGGACGGCGCTTTAAACCGGTCCCCGTTCCATGCCATCTTCATCGTTGACGGGCACGCGGAACGGCTCAGGGCGCGTCCCCTGGGAGTCCCCCGGGATCGGCCGCGCCGCCTGACTGGTGCCGGTCAGGACTCGGGGCCGCCCGAGGGAGATGAATCCCGCGCAAGTTTTCGGTATCCTCTTGGAAACTCGATAGACCATAAGGCAGGAGGTGTCATGATTCACGTCATCGCGACCATCGATGTTCAGCCCGGCAAACGGGACGAGTTTCTGGAGATTTTCAAGGCCAATGTTCCGAACGTGCTGGCTGACGAGGGCTGTCTCTTTTACGAACCCGCCGTTGACGTGGAAGCCGACGCCGGCGCGCAGCCTCCGGTGCGCGACAATGTCGCCGTGGTCGTCGAGCAGTGGGCCAGCCTCGCGTGTCTCCATGCCCATCTGAGAAAACCGCACATGACCGCGTATCGGGAGCGGGTCAAGGATCTGGTGCGGCATGTCGAGATGCGCGTGTTGCGGTCGGCCTAGTGGAGCGCCGCGGGCCCGGGAGGACGCGCGCTGAGAGGCGGCCTTTCGCCCGCTGGACGCATGCGGGCCTCTCGCGTGCCGTTGCGCCGGCGCGGGAGAGAATGAGGAACAGAGCATGACGGGAAAGGAACTTGGCGAAAGACTGCGGGGCGGCGAACGGGTCTACGGCACATCGATCGTTTCCTCCTCGCCCCATTGGCCCCCGGCGGTTCACCAGACAGGGCTGGATTTTGTGTTTCTGGACACCGAACACATCACGCAGGACCGGGTGGTGCTGTCGTGGATGTGCCGCACCTACCGCGCGCTGGGCATCGCGCCGGTCGTGCGCATTCCGCGGGCCGATCCCTATCTGGCGTGCCAGGTGCTTGACGGCGGCGCCTGCGGCATTGTGGCCGCCTACGTCGAGACGCCGGAAGAGGCCCGCGCTCTGGCCGGGGCAACGAAATACCGGCCCCTGAAAGGCGCGCGACTCGAACAGGTGTTGCGGAATCCCGCCTCGCTTGCGCCGGAAATGGCGGCGTATGTGCGCGAGCGCTGCGCCGACAACGTGCTGATCGTGAACATCGAGAGCGTGCCCGCGATGGACAACCTCGACGCGATCCTCGCCGTGCCGGGCCTCGATGGCGTGCTGGTCGGCCCGCACGACATGACCTGCAACATCGGCGTGCCCGAACAGTACCAGCATCCCGAGTTCGAGCGGGCCATCGGTGCATTGATTGCGAAAGCGCGGGCGGCAAACGTTGGCGTCGGGGTGCATTTTTTCTGGGACACCATCGAGCAGGAGGTGGCATGGGCGAAGGCCGGGGCAAACCTCATGCTGCACAGCGGCGATATTTCGCTGTTCAGCAAGGCCCTGAGCGCCGACATTGATCATCTCAAGAAGGCGCTCGGCGACACCCTCGCGGCCGGCGGCGGAGATGAACTTATCGTCTGACCGGCCCGGGGCGGGAGCCGCATGCCCTGGCCAGGGGGGAGCTATGACGCATCACGTGAGCCGTCGGAACTTCATCGCCGCGGCGGGGGCCGGTGTGGCGGCCGCATCGGCGGCCGGTGCCGCATCGGCCCGGCAATCGCCCGGGAAACGCAGGCCCAACGTGCTGCTCTATGTTGTGGACGACCAGGGCCGGGGCGACGCCGGATGCTACGGCAATCCCGTCATCAAAACGCCGGGACTGGACCGGCTCGCCGCGGCGGGCGTGCGGTTCACCCACGGGTTCTGTACCACGGCCAGTTGCAGCGCGAGCCGCTCCGTCATTCTCTCCGGGCTGTACAATCACGCCAACGGCCAGTACGGTCACGAGCACGCCTACCACCATTTTGCGTCGTTTCCGGATGTGGACAGCCTGCCCGTGCGCCTGAGCAAAGCCGGGTACCGCACCGCGCGGATGGGCAAGTTTCATGTGGCCCCGGAATCCGTGTACCACTTTGATGAATTCCTCAAAGCCCCGGGCAATGTGCCCGCGGACATGGCGGAGGCCTGCCGGGAGTTCATCGCGGCCGCGAACGACACGCCCTTCTTCCTCTATTTCTGCACGACGCAGCCCCACCGGCCGTTTCACCGTCAGGGCGCGGACCCCGTGGCGCCCGGGGACGTCGTCGTGCCGCCGTATCTCCCCGATTCGCCCGAATGCCGCGAAGAACTGGCGCAGTATTACGGCAGCGTACAGACTGCCGACGCCGGATTGCTTCGCCTCCTGGACATCCTGCAGGAGACGGGCCGGTGGGACGACACGCTCGTGCTCTTCCTGTCGGATAACGGGATCGCGTTTCCCGGGGCGAAGACCACGCTGTATGAGCCGGGGATGAACCTCCCGTGCGTTGTGCGGGACCCGTTCGCGAAGACCGGCGGCGCCGTCACCGATGCCATGGTAAACTGGGCGGACATCACCCCCACGATCCTGGACTTCGCGGGCGTGGAGGTGGGGGAGAAGCCAGTGCAGGGGCGCTCGTTTCTGCCGGTGTTGCGCGGCGCGCCGTCCTCCGGCTGGGACGAGGTCTACGCTTCGCACACGTTTCATGAAATCACGATGTACTACCCGATGCGCGTCGTGCGCGAACGGCGCTACAAACTGATCTGGAATATCGCGCACGGGCTGACGTATCCCTTTGCGTCGGACCTGTACGACTCGGCCACGTGGCAGGGCGTTCTGAAACGCGGCGACGCGTACTACGGCAAACGCAGCGTTGCGGCGTACCTGCACCGTCCCGCGTTCGAGCTGTACGATCTGGACGCCGACCCCCATGAGGTCAACAACGTGGCCGAAGACCCGGCCCATGCGGAGACCCTCGAACGCTTGAAGAACAAACTCCGCGCGTTTCAGGAGCGTACCGGGGATCCCTGGCTGCTGAAATGGCAGTACGAATAGACCCGAGCACCGGAGGCAGGCGGACGATGAAGCGTCGCACCTTTCTGCGATATGCGGCCGCGGGGCCGGTAGCGTTCACGCTGGGGGCCACCGTGCGGGTCGAGTCTGCGCTCCGCAGTCGCCCGAATATCATCCTGTGCATGGCCGACGACCAGGGCTGGGGCGATACTGGCTATAACGGCCATCCGGTGCTGCAGACGCCCACGATGGACGCGATGGCGCGCGCCGGCATCCGGTTTAACCGTTTCTATTCAGCCGCCCCGGTATGTTCACCGACGCGGGGAAGTTGTCTGACCGGCCGTCATCCGTATCGTTATGGCATCTTCCACGCCAACGAAGGGCATATGAAACCGCAGGAAGTGACTCTGGCCGAAGTCCTGAAGGGGCTGGGCTACCGAACCGGGCATTTCGGCAAATGGCACCTCGGGACGTTAACTCGAACCGTCAAGGACTCAAACCGCGGCGGCCCTGAAGGCGCCGAGCACTACAGTCCGCCCTGGGAAAACGGATTTGACGTGTGTTTCTCGACCGAGGCGAAGGTCCCCACCTGGAACCCAATGGTCGACCCCAAGACGGGCACGGCGTATGGCACGCGATACTGGCGCGAGGATGGCGCCATTGTTGACGAGGATCTCGAGGGAGATGATTCGCGCATCATCATGGACCGCGCCATCCCGTTCCTGCGCCGGGCCATCGAAGCAGTCACGCCCTTCTTTGCGGTCATCTGGTTTCATGCACCGCACATGCCCGTCGTAAGCGGTGGCAAATACCTGGCCATGTACGAGGGCCAGCCTGATGAGCGCGCACATTACTACGGCTGCATCACCGCGATGGACGAACAGCTGGGCCGTCTCCGGGAGGAACTGTGCCTGCTGGGCGCGACAGAGAACACCATGGTATGGTTCTGCAGCGACAACGGCCCCGAGGGGCAGACCGGGAGTTCGCCGGGCACCACCGGCGGGCTGCGGGGGCGCAAGCGCGACCTTTTCGAGGGCGGCATCCGGGTCCCGGGGGTGCTCGAATGGCCCGCGCGCGTTGTGCAACCGTTCAGCACGAGCGTGCCGTGCTGCACCTCGGATTTTTTCCCGACCATCTGCAACGTTCTGGGTGTTGCTGGGGAAGACGGTTCAGAACCCGTGGACGGCATCGATCTCATGCCGCTTATCGAGGGGCGCATGACGCAACGGCCGCATCCCATGGCCTTCGAATCGGGCAACCAGCTTGCATTGCTGGACAACCGGTACAAGACCGTTTCACTCGACGGTGGGAGAAGCTGGATGCTCTTCGACCTTGCCGGGGATCCCGGGGAAGAACGGAACCTGGCGGATGAGATGCCGGAATTGGTGCAGGCCATGCGCGAGAAGCTGGAATCCTGGCGAACCTCCTGCGCGAACAGCCGTGACGGCCAAGATTACGGAGGAAGCAATTGAGAAACCGAAGAGGTTTCCTGAGGCCTCCCGGGCACCTGATGCCGCGGCCGGGAGTCTTGAAATCCGTGCCGGGGAGGGACTATTGATAGAGCTGGACGCGAAACGCGGGAGGGTGCGGCCCGGGGATGAGGCCGAAACGGGCCTCTGCGGGCCTCCTGCAACCTTCACCAGAGGGGAGTTCTCGATGTCTCGTACAAGACTGACGCGCAGGGAGTTCATGGCGGCGACCGGCGCCGGACTTGCCACGTGCGGCGTGCCGCGCTTTGCCAGTGCCAGCCGCCTGACCCGGTCCGATCGGCCGAATTTTGTGATCGTCTTTCTCGATGACTGCGGCTACCGCGACATCGGCTGTTTCGGGGCCGACGGCTACGAAACGCCTCATCTGGATCGCATGGCCGCCGAGGGAATCCGGTTCACCGATTTTTACGCGGCGGCGGCTTCCTGCACCCCTTCGCGGGCCGCGCTCGTGACCGGCTGTTATCCCTCCCGTGTCGGGCTGCCGAACGTCCTGGACCACACCGCCAACATCGGACTGCACGAAGACGAAACGACCATCGCGGAAGTCTTGAAATCGCGCGGCTATGCCACGGCGTGTTACGGCAAGTGGCATCTCGGGCACCATTCGAAGTTCCTGCCCACCCGGCACGGCTTTGACGAGTACTTCGGGCTCCCCTATTCCAACGACATGTGGCCGCGGCATCCCACTTACGACGCGTTTCCGTCGCTGCCATTGATCGAAGGCGAGGAGATCCTCCAGTACAATCCCGACCAGCGCCAGCTCACGACCTGGTACACCCGGCGCGCGGTCAACTTCATTACCCGCCACAAGGAGGAGCCGTTCCTGGTCTACCTCGCCCACACCATGGCCCATGTGCCGCTGCACGTGTCGGACAAGTTCGCCGGGCGGTCAGCGCAGGGACCCTACGGCGACGTGCTCATGGAACTGGACTGGTCGGTCGGGCAGATCCTGTCCACCGTGCGTGCGCTCGGGCTCGACAGCAATACCCTCGTCGTGTTCACCTCCGACAACGGCCCCTGGCTGAGTTACGGGGACCATGCCGGGTCGGCCTTGCCCCTGCGCGAAGGCAAGGGAACTGCGTTCGACGGCGGGCAGCGCGAGCCGTTCATCGCGTGGTGGCCGGGCCAGATCCCCGCGGGATCGGTCTGCCGCGAGCTGGCGGTCACGTTCGATCTGCTGCCCACGCTGGCCGGCCTGGCGGGCGCGGACCTGGCTCCCGGACGCACAATCGACGGCAGGGATATCTGGCCCCTGCTCAGCGGAGCGCCCAATGCCGTTACGCCCCACGACGCGTTCTTTTACCATCTTGGCGGGCGGGTCCATGCCGTGCGCAGCGGCAAATGGAAGCTCCATGCGCCGCACAAGTACCGCAGCCTGGCCGGGGAAGGCGGCGGCGGCTGGCCGGGACCCTACGAAAACAAGGAGATCGGGTGGGCGCTCTTCGACCTCGAGACCGATATCGGCGAGACCACCGATGTCGCCGATACGCATCCCGACGTGGTGGACCGCCTCAAGACGCTGATAGAGGCGTTCGAAAAGGACATCAAGGACAACGCGCGCCCCGCCGGGCGGGTATAGGGGGAGAGGTACGGTGCGGACGGCACGACACAGCGCTCCAAGGCATGCAATGCGAGTCCTGCTCATGGCCCTTTCTGTCGGTATTCTGGCGGCGATGCAGGCGTGGGGCGCGGTGGAAGACGAATTCCGGCCGTCCGCGCAGATCGTCTACAAGACCATTGGCGACGTTGCGCTGCAACTGCATATGTTTCAGCCCGAAGGCTGGAACGCGAACGACAAACGCCCGGCACTGGTGTTCTTCTTTGGCGGCGGCTGGACCGGCGGAACGCCCCAGCAGTTTTACCCGCAAAGCGCCCATTATGCGGAATTGGGCCTGGTCGCGTTTTCGGCCGAGTACCGCGTGCATTCCCGGCATGGCACAACGCCGTTCGAGTGTGTCGAGGACGGCAAATCCGCGGTACGCTATGTGCGGGCGCATGCGGCGGAGCTGGGCATCGACCCGCAGCGCATCGTGGCCGGGGGCGGTTCCGCGGGCGGTCACGTGGCGGCGTGCACCGGCATCATCGAGGGCCTGGAAACAAGCGAAGACACCGCCGTGAGTTCGAAGCCCAACGCGTTGATGCTGTTTAATCCCGCCGTAGACACGGTCAGTCTCGAGCGCCGGGCTTCCAGGTTCGGGGGCCGGGCCGAGGAACTGTCCCCGGTGCATCATGTCAAGGCCGGCGCACCGCCCACGGTCATCTTTCACGGCACGGCAGACGAGACCGTCGCGTTTGCGGATGTTCAACGCTTCTGCGAACTGATGAAGGCGGCCGGTAACCGGTGCGACCTGGTGCCTTTTGAAGGCGCTTCGCACGGATTCTTTAATTACAGACGCTCGCGCACGGCGTTCGACGCCACGCTCCGCGAAGGCGATGCCTTCCTGAAATCGCTCGGCTACCTGTCCGGGTTGACCCGGGAACCAGACCAACAGGGGACCCCATGATGGCACGTCCGACGCGTACCCGCCGGGATTTCCTGCGATGGGCGGGCCTGGGCGCCGCCGCGTACGCGTTTGGGCTCGGACCCAGCGTCGCGCAGCCACCCGGACGAAGGCCCAATGTTATCGTCATCCTGACCGATGATCAGGGGTCTATCGATATCAACTGTTTCGGCGCAACGGACCTGCACACGCCGAATCTAGACGCTCTGGCCGCGCGCGGAACGCGATTCACCCAGTTTTACTCGGGCGCGCCCATCTGTTCTCCGTCCCGCGCGGCCCTCCTCACGGGACGCTGTCCCCAGCGGGCGGAACTTCCAACGAATGCCCACGGCGACACGGGCATGCCGGGGCGCCAGATGACCATCGCCGAGATGCTCAGGGCCGCGGGGTATCGCACAGGCATCTTCGGCAAATGGCATCTGGGAGAGGCGGACGACCAGACGCCGCTGGCGCAGGGGTTTGACGAATTCTTTGGCCACAAGCTCGGCTGTATCGACAATTACTCGCATTTCTTCTACTGGAGCGGCCCAAACCGGCACGACCTGTGGCGCGACAACCAGGAAATCTGGGAAGAAGGCGCGTATTTCCCCGGCCTCGTCGTGCGGGAGGCACACCGGTTTCTCGAAGAAAACCGGGACACCCCCTTCTTCATGTATCTGCCCTTTAATGTCCCGCATTATCCCATGCAGGGAGAGGCGGAGTACCGCGCACAATATGCCGGCACGGAAGAGCCGCGAAAAGCCTACGCGGCCTTTGTCTCCACGCTCGACGAGAAGATCGGCGACGTCATCCGCAAGGTCGATGCGCTGGGCCTGCGCGAAAACACTCTCATCATCGTCATGAGCGATAACGGGCATTCCGTCGAGGAACGCGCCAATTTCGGCGGAGGCCGCACCGGGCCTTACCGTGGACACAAATTCACGCTCTGGGAGGGCGGTATCCGCCTGCCGTGCATCGCGTCGTGGCCCGGCATCGTTCCCGAAGGCGAAGTGCGCGGCCAGATGGTCGCCAGCATGGATTGGCTGCCCACGATCGCCCATTATTGTGGCGTCGCCGCGCCGGACCGTCTTCTCGACGGGCGAAGCATCGCGGAGGTGATTGCGTCCGCCGATGCGGCATCCCCGCATGAATCCCTCTGCTGGCAGTCGGACAAACAGTGGGCGGTTCGCGAGGGCGACTGGAAACTCGTCGTGAACGGGCCGGCCTCCATCCAAGATGGCAGCGAAATCCCCGCTCAGGAAGTCTTCCTCTCGAATCTTGCTGATAATCCCGGCGAATCGAATAATCTTGCTGCCGAAAAACCGGAAATCGTCGAGCGCCTCACGCGCATTCACGAAAACTGGGCAATAGACGTCCAGCGCCAATAAGCCAAGTGACACACTCGCACCGTTCGCGGTACCCCAAGAGCGCCGAGCTCAGCTCGGCATCCTGTCTCTTCTTCCCAACGGGGACACGTAGTCGCGCCGGGGACGGCGCTTGGAACATGTCCCCGTTCTGCTCCGGCGTTTTTAAACTCCGAGACCTCTACGGCCTCTGTGGCCAATCGCTTGAATTGGGCCCCGTTCCGGGGGCCCCGGAGTCCCATCTTTGCCATCATGGGCGATTCAGACGCTTCCTGGCGCGCGGTCCGAAAGGGCTCTTATCCCGCGTTCGGGGTGAGCGTAACGCGCACGTCTACGTCGCCCGTTTCGGGTTTGCCCTCACCCGCTTCGAAGGTCACGATGCTCAGCATGCGGACGATGTCGTCCTGTGCCATGCGAACAAGGGCGAGAAGTTCCGGGGTGGCGGTAACCACGACCTTATCCACAGGCGCCTTCATGCTGAGATTGGCATCGGCCTTGGCCTTTCGGACCGCGTCGATCACCGCGACGGCGACGTCGAAGGTTCGCGCATCCGCGGGCGGCGCGATGGCGTCGAGTTCTTCGTCTCCGGGCCAGGGGCTGCGGTGTACGGACGCGTGCATGCCGGGATCGTTGCTGTAGCACCAGTGCCACACGTCTTCGCACAGGAACGGGAGGTATGGTGCAAACATCCGCACGATGGCGCGGTGCAGCAGGCGCAGGGTCGCCGCCGCCGAGAGCCGCGCTTCCGTCAAATCCTCGTCATAGGTGCGCGGTTTGGCCAGTTCGAGGTAGTTGTCGCAGAAGGTCTTCCAGAAGAAGTCCTCGATGAGCATTAGAGCCTGTGCGTAGTCGAACTCCACCAGGGCCTGAGTGGCGCGGGCAACTGTGTCTCGCAGGCGCGCCACGACCGCGCGGTCGGTTTCCATGACAACCTGCGCAGGCCCCAGCCTGGCCGGGTCGATGGATTCGAAACGCCCCACGGCGAATTTGCTGGCGTTGAATAGTTTGGTGCACAGCCGTTTGCCGACTTTGAAAACCTGCTCGTCGTAGGCGGTGTCCACGCCCAGCCGGGCCCGGGCCGCCCAGTAACGCACGCTGTCCGCGCCGAACTCGTCGAGCAGCGGTTCGGGGGTGACCACGTTGCCCTGGCTCTTTGACATCTTTTTGCGGTCGGGATCAAGAATCCATCCGCTGATCACCACGTTGCGCCAGGGCACCTCTTGCTCGTGAAGGTAGGCTTTGACAATCGTGTAGAAGGCCCAGGTGCGGATGATTTCGTGGCTCTGCGGACGGATGTCCATCGGGAACAGTTTCTTGTGGCGTTCGGGCGCGGTGGCCCATTTCGAGGCGATCTGGGGCGTCAATGAACTCGTGGCCCAGGTGTCGAAGACGTCCGGGTCGCCCGTGAACCCTCCCGGCACGTTGCGCTGGTCTTCCGTGTATCCCTGCGGGACCTGGTCCAGCGGGTCCACGGGAAGCTGGTCGGGCGAGGGCACGATGGGATTGCCATACTGCACAATGCCGTTGGCGTCGATGGGATACCACAGGGGGATGGGGACGCCGAAATAGCGCTGGCGGCTCATGCACCAGTCCTGGTTGAGCCCTTCGACCCAGGATTCGTAGCGTTTGCCCATGAACGACGGATGCCAGTGGATCTTGCGGCCCTGCTCGATGAGGGCGTCCTTCTTGTCGAGAATGCGGGTATACCACTGCCGCGTGGGGATCAGTTCAAGCGGGCGGTCGCCTTTCTCGAAGAAGCGGACGGGATGCGTGATCTCCTGGCGGGGGCGGTCAACGACGCCCCCCATTTCCTCGGCCAGATCCATGAGCACTTTCTGGGCGCGTTTGGTGTACATGCCGGCAATGCGCGCGTAATTGGCGTTGGCCGTGTCCGGAGCCAGGCTTTCCCATCCGGGTTCACCGAAGGTGATGGGGAGCAAGTGCCCGTCTTTTCCGATCACCTGGCGCAGGGGGAGGTTGAACTGCCGCCACCACTCCACATCGGTCTGGTCGCCGAAGGTGCACACCATCACGACCCCGGTACCTTTCTCGGGGTCGGCTTTCGGATCGGCCATGATGGGCACCGGCACATGGAAGAACGGCGTCACCGCATGCTTGCCGATGTACGACGTGTACCGTTCGTCTTCGGGATGCACCAGCACCGCTACGCAGGCCGCCAGCAGCTCGGGACGCGTGGTGGCGATCACCAGGCAGCCGTCGGGTTCCTGCAGCGGAAACCGCAGGTAGTGGTAGGCGCTGGGCACGTCTTTGTCGACCACTTCGGCTTGGGCGATCGCGGTCCGGAAATCGACGTCCCACATCACGGGGGTTTCGTCCTGGTAGCATTCGCCCTTGGCGAGGAGATCCAGGAAGCTCTTCTGGGAAGTCAGTCGGCAATGGGCGTCGATGGTGGCGTACTCCTGATTCCAGTCGTACGACAGGCCAAGGCGCGTCCATAAATGACGAAACGCTTCCTCGTCTTCCCGGGTCACGGCATTGCAGAGTTCGATGAAGTTGCGGCGGCTGACGGGGAGCGGATCGCCCTTCGTGCCGCGCTCCCGCTGGAAGCCCGGTTCATAGTGGAGATGCGGCTCGCACCGCACGTTGTAGAGATTCTGCACACGGCGCTCGGTCGGCAGCCCGTTGTCGTCCCATCCGATCGGAAAGAAGATGTTCTTCCCGCGCATGCGTTGAAACCGCACGATGAAATCCTGGTGGCTGTAACTGAACAGGTGACCGACATGCAGCGAGCCGCTCACCGTCGGGGGCGGCGTATCGACCACAAACGTCTCGTCGCGGCCCGGTTCCGGATCCCACGCATACAGCGCGCTCTCGTTCCATTGGGCGCACCACGTGTCCTCGATCGCGTTCACCTCGTACTTCTTCGGAATGCCTTCGGATAGGGTCGACATGCTCCACTCCCGGGTAAGACCGTGCTTTTAAACAGCATGGAAATGCCTGCGCAATGACTGAGAAAGGTGGCAAAAGTATACCAAAACCCCGCCCAAGAGCAAAAATGACTTCTGCCCGCTCGGCTCTTTCGATCTCACGCCGTCGAAGCCGTCGCTCAGACGGCCGCCGGGGCCGCCCGCCGAACCGAAGCTATTGCCAGACTCCCCGGAACTGCCCTATCATGGAAATATGCACACGTTACGATTCTGTTGACTCAACGTGCAGGACAGGATGCCAGACATGCCGCGAACGACCTTGATCGGGTTGGTGCTCTTTGCCGCGGGAGCGTTCATGCCCGCACGGGCCGACTCCATCGTGTACCGGGGACGCGAGTACTCCGGGGTCATCGTGGAGGAGCTGACGAATCAATACGTCGTGCACTTCCCGGAGACGGGGCGTAAGAAGTACTTCTCAAAGGAAGACGTCAGTTCTGTCGAGATCTCCGGAAAAACGGCGCGGTCCGCGCGGCCGGTCCCGGACGCGATTCCGGGGATTTCCGGCCCGCTGCTGGCTCCGGAGCCGTCCGAGCCGCCGGCGCCGTCGCCCCAGCAGGCCGCCCTGGAGGAATACAAACGGCGGCAGCAGATCCGCGCCCAGGCCGAGTATGAGGCAGCCTTCGAACACTGGAGCAAACTCGAAGAAGACCAGCGCACTGCGCTGCTCTCCTTCTCGGCGGAGCAGGCCGCCGCGGCCGAGAATGAATGGCGGCAGCTCGCCGAAACTGCTGACCGGACGCGCCAGGAACTGGGCCAGCGGCTGGAAACCCTTCGCGCGAATATCCAGCGCGCCGTGTCCGAACGGGACCAGCAGGTCAACGAGGTCTACAACGCCGCCCTGGACAATTCCGGCTCTAGCCTCTACGGATACCTGAACGATCGCGAGGCGGAGGAAGCCGACGTCCTGAGTTACGTCACCGGGGTCACCCCCGAGGAGTTCGCGGAAGACGTCGCGCAGGGGTACATCCGCGGGAACCGCCGCCGGGCCAATCCCTACGCCCGGGCCAACGCCCGGCGCCTGGCCGATGCCATGGACGCCGCCCAGGCCGAGGCCGACCGGGTCGCGCAGGACCACAACACCCGCATCGCCGCCGACAACCTCGCGCTGCGGCAAGTTCTGGAGGAACAACGCAATTTCGAACGCAGCACCCGGCCCGCCATACAGCGCTGCGCGGATCAGGCGCGCCGTACCGCCGGTCTCGCCCAGTATCTCAAGTCGCTCGACGACGCCCTCGCCGGCGACTTTGAGCCCGGTCTTACCTACCGGACCCTGTTCTCCGTCGAGGGGAAGGGCGTCGTTCAGCGCGACGTAAGCGTGGCGGCACCCCTCATGCGGGTCGACTGGTGGCTGGACACGGCCGACCCCCGTGCCGGCCAGTTCACCGTGCGGGTCTACGACAACGCCACGCAGAAGATCGTCCGGACCGAGACCTCCGCCAACAAGCCCCCGTCCAACTATTTTTTGGTCATCGGTGAGCCGGGCGAATTCCTCATCGAGGCCGAAGGACCGGAAGGCTTGACCTACACCCTCGAAGGCAGAGAACTGCAGGACTCCGCGCTGCCCCCAATCGGCAACGACAACCAGTAAGCCGTCCCACCCGCACGCGCCGGACCATCCCGTCCCACAGCCGTTCCGCCAGCGCCCGCGCTGACACGCTTCGGCCCGGGCGCAAGCGTTTCGCGCGTCTTTTGCAGCGGGGCGGGGCGATTTGCTACTTTGCGCGTTCCGGCATTCCGCCGGGTGCACAGGAGGTTCCATGCATTCCACGAATACCTCCGGCTGGTATGTCTCGCTGCACGGCGGGCATACGGCCGAATTCTGCGACCATGGCGAAGGCCGGTTGCGCGATTTGCTCGAGGCGGCCGCCGCGAAGGGTTTCAGGACCTACGGCGTGACCGAACACGCCGCGCGCGTCGAGGAACGGTTTCTCTATCCCAACGAGCGCGACATGGGCTGGACCATCGAAAAGGTGCAGGACGATTTTGCCCGGTACGCCGAAACCGTGTTTGCGCTGGCGGATGAGCTGGCGGGACGTCTGACCGTCTTGCGCGGCATGGAAGCCGAGGTTGTGCCCGCGGACGGCTACGCGGAACTGATGCTGGCTTACCGTCGGCGCTATGCTTTCGATTACATGGTAGGGTCGGTGCATTACGTCGACGAAATGCCCATCGACAACACCGCCCGCCAGTTTGAAGTGGCGATCGAGGCCGTTGGGGGACTGGACCGACTGGCCATCCGGTACTACCAGACCCTCGCGGACATGGCGGCCGCCTTGAAACCGGAGGTCATCGGCCATTTCGACGTGATCCGCAAGCTGGGGTGGCGTTACGGCGACGTGGCCACGCCGGCGATTCGGACCGCCGCCGCCGAAGCCCTCGAGGCGGTGCGCGAACACGACTGCATTCTCGACCTGAACACCGCCGGGTACCGAAAGGGGCTCGACACGCCGTATCCGGATGTTTGGGTGCTTGAGCTCGCCCGCGACATGAACATCCCCTTCGCCCTCGGCGACGACAGCCATGCCCCGGACCAGGTCGGCGCGGGATTCCATGAGGGGCGCGAGTACCTCCTTTCGCACGGCATCAACACCGTCACTGTCCTCCAGCGTGACGGCAACGCCATCTCCCGCATCCGCGTGCCGCTTACTCACCCGTAGACGATGAACGAGAGAACGACCGGCGAAGGCGCCGGTCCCGCACCGGAGGAGACGGCGGAGAACGGGGACATGTTCCAAGCGCCGCCCCGGCGCGACAACGTGTCCCCGTTCGGACCGTCATCACATGGACATCCCCGCGCGGCGGGGGAGACCGCGCGGGGAAGCGGGGGGAGTGAGAGGGTGGAAATCTCTCTCTTATTTAACCTGGATGGTCCGGGGCTGATAGGCCTGAACCTTCGGCAGGGTGATCGTCACGACCCCATCCTTCATCGTCGCGTTGATATTGGCGGTGTCGATGGCCTTGCTCAGGGCAAACACGCGCCGGTAATCGGCCGGCGTGCGTTCGCGCAGCAGGTACACGCCCTTGCCGCTGGTGCTGGCCCGGCGGGCCGCAAGGGTCAGTTCGCCGTCTTTGACCTCGAGTTCGACCTTGTCCTTCTCGACTCCGGCGAGTTCGGCCTCGATGCGCACCTGCTCGGGTTCTTCGACGATATTCACACGGGGCATGATGTATTGCCTGGTTTCTTGCGCCGTTGCGGTGGTCATGTCTTGTCGCTCCTTATTCGGTTACCGGCCTTGCGGGCAGTTACTTCACACTCAGTTCGATGCGTTGCGGTTTGGCCGATTCGCGTTTCGGCAGCGTCACCCGCAACACCCCGTCGCGCAGTTCCGCCTTCACGTTGTCGTTGTCGAACCCGCCGGGCACCTCGAAGGTCCGCTGGAATTCACCGTACCGGTTTTCCATCCGGTGCACGTTGCGGTCGGTCTCGTTGCGTTTGTACTCGCGCTTGCCGCGGATCGTGATGGTATTGTCGAGGGTTTCAATGTGGAGGTCGTCCGAACTCACGCCCGGCACGTCCGCCTCTAGCACATACGCGTCTTGCGTCTCCACCAGATCCATCGGCGGACGCCAGTTGCGTCCCAGCGCGTTCCAATCGTACGTGAAGTCCTCCATCAGCCTGTTCAATTCACCCTGCAGATCGCTGAACGCGCTCCAGGGCATCAGGTCTCCCGAATTCTTCCAGCGTACCAGAGCCATCTCAGTTCCTCCTTTACCTTCGCAGACCCCATCTCGTGGGGCCGGTGTCGTGTCGTGTTCTCGCCTGGAAGACTTAGCAGGTCTTGTGCCACTCTGCCGGACTTTGCGTAAACCCTTTTGCTGTAATGAGATGACCGTTCCGGTCGGTTCCCGTTCCCGCACAACCGCCGCCGGGATGTTTCGAAATGAACGGCCCGTGTTGCGGTTTGAAGCGCGGGGCGGGTAAAACATTGACAAGCACGGGGGGCTGTGCTAGACTCCGATTAGTTGCGCAACACCTGAAGTGTTAATTCGTTAGAACGGGAGGAGCGCCCGGTGGGCACACCAGTCAGAACCGCGAAGAAATCCATGGCCCTCTTATTGGTGGTGGCGATTGGAGTCACGGCGACCGCGTCGTGGGCCCAAGTCTACGACCCCACGGGGGAGTTTCCGCCGACCACCGGAATGGAAAAAGCGCTGACCAAGCTTGGCCGCGGTCTGTCGAACGTCTTTCTCGGGTGGGCCGAAATCCCCCTGACGTTCGACCGTAACCTGAAGAAGGGCAAGCCCTTTGCCTACCTGTTCGGGGTCGCACCGGTCCTGGGCACCGCGCGGGCGTTTGTCCGCACGGGAACGGGCGTATTCGAAGTGGTGACTTTCCCGTTCTCGGACCGCGATGTCAACTACGAACCCATCCTCGAGCCCGAGTACATTTTCTAATCCCTTGAACAACTGGAAGCAGCAAGGGGCCGGGGTCGTGGGGCCGGTGACGCTTAACGATGGCACGCGGGGGCGGATTGTTCTCATCGGGCCGCGAAACGTGCCGGGCGGGGCCATGGCCGTGCTTCAGGACAAAGACGGGGGCCCAGTCAAGTCGCTGCCTTTGACGGCCATCCTGGAAAGGCTTGCGCCGGCGGACGTCGTCGCGATTCTATGCGCGCAGGAGCGCCAGTTTGGCGAGAGCGGATTGCCGGCCCTGAACCCATCGTGAACACGCCACGAAATATCGAGTACCTTCTCGAAGAAATTATCACCCTGCCCAGTCTTCCGGCCACGCTGGCGCGGATCATCCAGTTGTTGAATGATCCCGAATCGTCCCTGTCGGACGTGGGCAAAGCCATCACCCAGGACCCCGCCATCGCCCTCAAGACGCTCCGCCTGGCGAACTCCGCCGCGTACGGGTTGCGGGAGCACGTGACGTCGGTCGAGCATGCCGTCGCGTTGCTCGGGGCCAAGGTCATCCAGAACCTCGTGCTCACGGCCACGGTCTTTGATACGCTCAGCCACAGTGCGGGCCTGGTGTTTCAGCACAGCATCGCCGCCGGACTCGCCGCGCGCGCCGTGCTGCGCGTCGGGCGCATCCGGCTGCCGTTGCAACCCGATGAGGCCTTCGTCTACGGCTTGCTGCACGACATTGGCAAAATCATCCTGGAAGACTACATGGCCGAGGATCTCATGCAGGCGGAGGAAGTGAGCCGGAGCCGGCGTATTCCGGCGTACCAGGTGGAATGCGAAGTCATCGGCGCCGACCACGCGGAAGTGGGCGGCCGGCTGGCGATGAACTGGCGTCTGCCGGAATCGATCGCATCGGCCATTCTGGCCCATCATGACCTGTCCCGCTGCGACAATGACGATTCCCGCCGCTATGCCGCGCTGCTCAATGTGGCCGACGCCATGTGCATTGAGGCCGGTCTTCCTTCGTATGAGGGCGCCGTCGTCGGCGATTCCGGCGAATCGTGGGCCCTTCTGGGGGTCGAAAGCGTGACAATCCCCGCGATTATGGACGATTTCTTCGCTTCGATGCCGGAAGTGCAAGAACTTACCGAAGCCATGTCGTGAGCCCGCGGAGCGCCATGGTCCTGCGCGAGCTGCACACCGACGGGTTTCGGTGCCTGGCGTCCCTCGCCTTCGCGCCGGGCGGCGGCGTCAATGTCATCTCGGGCGACAACGCCCAGGGCAAGACCTCCCTTCTCGAAGCCGTACTCTACGCCGCTACCTCCAAGAGCCACCGCACCAATCAGGAGACGGATCTCGTGCAGCACGGCTGCCCGGGATTCCGCATTCGCGCCGTCGCCCAGCGCCCGGGCCGGGAGGTCGCCGTCGACGCAATCTGGTGGCGCGGCGAAAAACGGTTCAAAGTTAACGGCGTGTCCCAGTCCCGCGTGAGCGACATTCTCGGCAAGCTGCCGGTCGTGTTCTTCTCGCCCGAAGACGTCGAACTGGTGCGGGGGACCGCGTCGATCCGCCGCCGCTTTCTCGACATGGCCATCTCCCAGCTCGAGCCGCCGTACCTGCGTGCCCTCCAGCAGTACCGCCTGGCGCTCAAGCAGCGCAACGAACTGCTGAAACAGGACCGGGTCACGGGAGACCTGCTCGACGCCTGGGACGAGCAGCTTGTCCGGCATGGGACGGTCATAGTCCGCAGCCGGCTGGTGTTCGGGCGGGAACTGGCCCGTTTCGCCGCGCCGGCCTACGACGCCATTGCCGCGCGCGAAGGTCTCGAGCTCGCGTATCTTCCCGACATCGGAAGCGGCGAGGACTACGCCACCGTGCTGCTGGAGAATCGCGACCGCGACCGCCGCTACGGGCTGACCAACCGCGGGCCCCACCGCGACGATTTTGAACTCTCGGTCGAAGGCAAACCGGCGCGCCAGTTCGCGTCCCAGGGCCAGCAGCGCACCGCCGCGCTCGCCCTCAAGCTCGCCGAGCTGAAGCTGGTACGCGAACGCATCTCCGAGTATCCTATGCTGATGCTCGACGATGTGCTGTCCGAGCTGGACGCCCATCGCTCGAGCCGGCTGTTCAACGCGATTCCGGAGGAAGCGCAGTGCCTGCTCACCACCACCGACCTGACCACCAGCGCCGTGCCTTCCGGATTGGCGTGTTCTGTGTTCCGGATCCGGAACGGAGCCTTGTCGTCCGCGTGACCCGGGCGCGTTTCACCGCGTCGAGGACCTTGCCGTGAAACGCAAGAAGGACCCCTCGAGCATCCAGGACGTGCTTGCCCAGCTGAAGCGCGAAACCGAGCTGGGCCGCCAGCTCGAACTGGCCCAGATCTGGTCCCGCTGGCCCGAGATTGCCGGTCCCGATCTCATGGAGCATGGACGGCCGCACGGCATCCGCGACAACACCCTGTACATCGAGGCCGACAGTCCGGTCTGGATGCATACCTTCGCCTTCCGGAAGTGGCGCCTCATCGGCCGGATCAACCGGATGGCCGGCCACGAGCTCATCTCCGACATCTTTCTTGTGCTTTCGGAGGGCGCGGAACCCGCCGACTCACAAGATGGCGTATAGACCGCTTCCAACAGGCGCAAAATATTGCGTTTTTCTTTGATTTTCCCGTGCCGTTTTGCTAGAATATGGCGACGAAATTCCGGCCTTCGGCCACGATCCCGATTTGTGAGGTAAGTTCAATGGCAAAAGACGGTTACGATGCTGGTTCCATTCAGGTGCTGGAGGGTCTCCAGGCGGTCCGGAAACGACCCGCGATGTATATCGGAGACACCAACGTCCGAGGGCTGCATCACCTGGTCTATGAGGTCGTCGACAACAGCATCGATGAGGCGTTGAACGGCAGTTGCACCAAGATCAGTGTGACGATCCACATCGACAACAGCGTGAGCGTTGTCGATGACGGTCGCGGCATTCCGGTGGACAACCATCCCAAATACCGCAACAAGTCCGCTCTTGAAGTCGTGATGACGGTGCTGCACGCCGGGGGCAAGTTCGACAACTCAAGTTACAAGGTGGCCGGCGGGCTGCACGGGGTGGGCGTTTCGTGCGTAAACGCCCTGTCGGAGTGGTGCGAGGTGGAGGTCAGGCGCGACGGATTTGCGCACGTCCTGGCCTTCAGAAGGGGCATTCCCGAGGGCAAACTGGAAAAACGGGGACGGACCAAAGCCACCGGCACGCGGGTGACCTTCCGCCCCGATCCGGAGATCTTCGAAGTCTCCGAATACAACGCCGATACGTTGCTGGGGCGCTTGCGCGAACTGGCGTTCCTCAACAAGGGCCTGAAGATCCTCTTCGAGGACGAACGCACCGACGCCGAACCGCTCGTGATGCAGTACAAGGGCGGCATCATCGAGTACGTGGAATACCTCAACCGGAACCGCGAGACCCTTCACCGCAAACCCATCTATTTCGAAGCGGAGAAGGACCGGGTGCAGTGCGAGATCGCGCTGCAATACACCACGGCCTACACCGAGACGATCTCGTGTTTCGCCAACAACATCAACACCCACGAAGGCGGCACCCATCTCAGCGGGTTCCGGGCCGCCCTGACCAAAGCCCTGAACGATTACGCGCGCAAGAACAACCAGTTCAAGAAGGCCGATATGAGCATCTCGGGCGACGATACCCGGGAAGGCCTTACGGCCATCGTTTCCGTGCGCGTGCCCAATCCGCAATTCGAAGGCCAGACCAAGATGAAGCTGGGCAACAGCGAGGTCCAGGGCATCGTGAACTCGATGGTCTATGAGGGCTTGCAGACCTATTTCGAGGAAAACCCCACCATCGCCAACCGCATCATCAGCAAAACGGTGGAAGCGGCCCGCGCGCGCGAGGCCGCCCGAAAAGCCCGCGAGCTGACCCGCCGCAAAGGCGCGCTCGACAGCAGTTCCCTGCCCGGAAAACTCGCCGACTGTTCCGAGAAGGACCCCGCGTTGTGCGAACTTTTCATCGTTGAGGGCGACAGCGCCGGCGGCTCCGCGAAACAGGGCCGCGACCGCCGCTATCAGGCCATCCTGCCCCTGCGCGGCAAAATCCTGAACGTTGAGAAGGCGCGCGTCGACCGAATGCTCAACAACGCGGAAATCCGGGCGCTGATCACCGCGATCGGCGTGGGGTTCGGCAAAGACGAGTTCAAGGTCGAAAGCCTGCGCTACCACAAGGTCATCATCATGACGGACGCGGACGTCGACGGAGCGCACATTCGCACGCTCCTGCTCACGTTCTTCTTCCGCCAGATGCCCGAACTGATCCGGCGCGGCCACCTGTTCATCGCTCAGCCGCCTCTGTATCAGGTCAAACGCGGCAAAAAGGTCCAATACATCAACACCGAGGACCAGATGGAACAGTTCCTGCTGGAGAACGTCCTCGACGAAGTGAGCGTTCTGGCATCGAACGGCAGCCCCCGCTCAAGCAAGGTGACCCTGAAGACGCTGCGCAAGGCGTTGCGTGCGGCGATCGAACGCGAAAACCTGTTCTCGCGCCTGCACCGCGTGTACGGCGCCGGCCGCGAAGCCGTCGAGAAAGCGCTGCAGCTTCCCCGCGAGAAATGGATGGATCCGGCGACCCTCTCCCGGACGGAA
>JAAYAQ010000444.1 GCA_012719295.1 Candidatus Hydrogenedentota bacterium
ATCGAAGTGGGCATCCGGGCCTACGATCCGTGCCTGAGCTGCGCAACCCACGCCCTGGGCAAGATGCGGCTGCACGTGGAACTGGTGGACGCGGCGGGCCGTCTGCTCGACGAGAAATTCCGCGGGTGAACGATCGGCGCGTGCTCATCCTCGGGTATGGAAACCCGGGGCGGCAGGACGACGGGCTCGGCCCGGCGATTGCCGAAGCCGTAGCGGCGTGGGAGCTGCCGAACGTTATGACGGACGACCCCTATCAGTTGAATATCGAGGACGCGGCCGCGCTGGCCGAGCACGACCTGGTGGTGTTCGTCGATGCCAGCGTGGACGCGCCGGCACCGTACTCGCTCACACGGATCGCCCCCGCGGCGGCGATCACGTTCACGAGCCACAGCGTCTCGCCGGAATCGGTGCTGGCCTTGTGCGCGGACCACTTTCACGCGACGCCTGAGGCGTACGTGCTGGCCGTGCGCGGGTATGCGTTCGAGTTTGAAGAGGGCCTCACTCCGCAGGCCCGCGACAATATGATCAGTGCGTTGGCGTGCGTCCAGGCCCTGATACGGCCGTGTAAGGAGAGTAGCATGGACAGCAAGAAGACGGTTCTCACCATTGACGACGACCCGGATATTCGCGCGACGCTGCGCATCGTCCTCGAGGCCGAGGGTTTCTCCGTGGGCGAGGCGTCGAACGGCGAGGAAGGCCTGAAAGCCATCGAACGCGTGAAACCGGATGCCATTATCGTTGACCTCATGATGGAAAACGTGGATTCGGGCAGCACGGTGGCCCAGAAACTCAAGGAAAGCGGCTACAAGGGTCCGGTCTACATGCTGAGTTCCGCGGGCGACACCGTGCGGTACAATCTGGACGCGCGCGAGCTGGGCCTGGCCGGCATTTTCCAGAAGCCCATCGATCCCAAGACGCTCGTGGCCACGCTGAAAGCCAAGCTCAAGGTCTGACCGCACGGTTGAAGACGGAATGAAACGGCCGCGTGCCGGGTAGCGGAGCTGCTCCGATGCCCGGCGCGTTCTTTTTTCAACGCGCTCTGGCGCGCAAGACGTCCCGCAGATGCAGCCCGGTATACGACGCGGCGCAGGCCGCGACTGTCTCGGGCTCGCCCGCGGCGACCACTTCGCCGCCTTTGTCGCCGCCTTCGGGGCCGAGGTCGATGATCCAGTCGGCGGTCTTGATGACATCGAGGTTGTGTTCGATGACGACGACCGTGTTGCCGTGGTCGGTCAGCCGGTGCAGGACCTGCAGGAGCTTGTCCACGTCCACGGCATGCAGTCCCGTGGTGGGTTCGTCGAGGATGTAGAGGGTTCTGCCGGTCTGGCGACGCGAGAGTTCCGTGGCCAGTTTGACACGCTGGGCTTCGCCGCCCGACAGGGTCGTGGCCGGCTGGCCCAGTTTGATGTAGCCCAGGCCGACGTCAAACAGGGTGCTGAGTTTGCTGTGGATGGCTTGGATGTTCCGGAAGAAGTCGCACCCTTCCTCGACGGTCATGTCGAGCACGTCGGCGATGCTTTTGCCGCGGTAGAGGATCTCGAGGGTGTCGCGGTTGTAGCGATGGCCCCGGCATTCGTCGCACGGCACATAGACGTCGGGCAGGAAGTGCATTTCGATCTGGATGACGCCGTCGCCCTGGCAGGCTTCGCAGCGGCCGCCTTTCACGTTGAAGCTGAAACGGCCGGGTTTGTAGCCCCGGGCGCGGGCCTCGGGCACCTTGCTGAACAGCTCGCGAATCGGCGCGAACAGGCCCGTGTACGTCGCGGGATTCGAGCGCGGCGTGCGGCCGATCGGCGACTGGTCGATGTCGATGACCTTGTCGAGATGTTCGAGGCCTTCGATGCGGCGGTACTTGCCCGGCCGTGCGCGCGCCGAATCGTACAGCTTCCGGATGACCGCCGGGTACAGGGTCTCGTTGATGAGGCTCGACTTGCCCGAGCCGGAGACGCCCGTCACGCAGGTGAACACGCCCAGGGGGATCTCGACGTCGACGTCCTTGAGATTGTTGTGCGCGGCGCCAAAGACCTTGAGGGTTTTGCCGTTGGGTTTCCGGCGCTTTTCCGGCACATGGATCCGGAACCGGCCCGACAGGTACTGCCCCGTGAGGGAGTCCGGATTCGCCGCCACTTCCCGGGGCGTGCCCTGCGCGACAATCTGTCCGCCGTGCACGCCCGCGCCGGGGCCCAGATCGATCACGTGGTCGGCGCGGCGAATCGTTTCTTCGTCGTGCTCGACGACGATCACCGTGTTGCCGAGATCGCGCATGCGTTCCAGCGTGGCGATGAGCTTTTTGTTGTCGCGCTGGTGCAGGCCGATGCTGGGTTCGTCGAGGATGTAGAGCACCCCCATCAAGCCCGAACCGATCTGCGTGGCGAGACGGATGCGCTGCGATTCGCCGCCCGACAGGGTGCCGGCGTTCCGGTCGAGCGAGAGGTATTCCAGCCCCACGCTCACCAGGAACGTCAGGCGTTCGCGGATTTCCTTCATCACCCGCTCGGCGATCATGCGCTGGGTCTTGTTGAGTTTCAGCGTTTCGAAGAAGACCAGCGCGTCGCGAATCGAGAAGGCTGTCGCGTCCATGATGGTTTTGGCCGAGATGGTCACCGCGCGCGATTCGGGCCGGAGCCGCGCGCCGCGGCAGTCCGGGCACGGCCGCGAAGCCATGAACTCGCTGATCATCTCGCGGGCGCGATTGGATTCGGTATCGTGATAGCGCCGGGCGAGATTCGGAATCACCCCTTCAAACGGGCGCTGCAGCTCGAACGTGTTGCGCCGCCCCGTGTAGGTGAAATCGATGACTTCGTCGCCCGAGCCGTACAACACGACCTGGCGGAAGTCTTCCGGGAGCTTCTTCCACGGGGTGGCGGTGTCCTGGCCGTAATGACTGCACACGCACCGCAAGGCGTGGCGGTACATGCCGTCGAGCACGCGCCGCATGCTCCACGCCCGCACCGCGCCGTTGGCGATGGACAGCGAGGTGTCGGGGACCACCAGGTCGGGATCGACCTCGATCACTTCGCCGAGGCCCGTGCATACCGGGCACGCGCCGTGGGGATTGTTGAACGAAAACATGCGCGGGGAAAGCTCTTCGAAGCTCAGGCCGCAGTCCACGCACGCGAAGTGCTCGCTCTGCAACACTTCGCTCACGGTCTTGTCGGGGGCCTCGCGCCAGATCCGGATGATGCCCTCGCCCAGTTTGAGACACGCCTCGACGGAATCGGTCAGGCGCCGCCCGATGCCCGGCTTGACCACCAGCCGGTCCACGACCACGTCGATGTCGTGCTTGACGTACCGCTCCAGCTCGATGTCCTCATCCACCGTGCGGAATTCGCCATCGACCCGGACCCGCACATAGCCCCGCCGTTTGATGTCCTCGAAGGCCTTCTGATACGTGCCCTTGCGCTGGCGCACCACCGGGGCCATCAACTGGACGCGCGTCCCTTCGGGCAGCGCCAGGATCCCGTCGACGATGGTCTGGGGCGTTTGCGACTGGATGGGTTTCCCGCAACTGTGGCAGTGGGGCGTCCCGATGCGCGCGAAGAGCAGGCGCAGGTAATCGTAGATCTCGGTGACGGTGCCGACGGTGGACCGGGGGTTCCGGTGCGTGGTCTTCTGTTCGATCGAGATGGCCGGGCTCAGTCCCTCGATCGAGTCGATGTCGGGCTTTTCCATCTGTTCGAGGAACTGCCGGGCGTACGACGACAGGCTCTCGACATAGCGGCGCTGGCCTTCCGCATAGATCGTGTCGAACGCGAGGCTCGACTTGCCCGACCCGCTCAGGCCGGTGATCACGACCAGCTTGTCGCGGGGAATGGTCAGGCTCAGGTTCTTGAGGTTGTGTTCGCGCGCGCCTTTGATGACGATGCTGTCGCGCGACGAGACGGGGGCCTCGGGCAGGCCGTCCGCACTCGCCTTACGGTTTCCCGGCTGGGCCGGGGTGCGTTTCGGGGTGGTCTTCCGGGTTTTTCCCCGGGATTTGGGTTTTTCAGGCATAGAACAGGCACTGGCTCCTGGAGAATGAGTCTGGATACGGTCCCGCCGTGCGCGCACCCGCACGAATCGGGCAACAAACGGTGATCATAGCGAATTCCGCCGGGTCAATGCCATGAAAAACGGCGAACTGCGCCGGGGGGAGGTTCCCGGTTTGCCCGCAGAGAGGAATCCCGGAGCGGGCGGACGGGCCGACCGGGGAGCGCCCGAACGCTCACGCGGCGCCCTGGTTCAGCTCGACTTCTTGAGGAGTTTGTCGACCTCGTTGAGGATTTTCTGCCCGATCTCTTTGCGGAGATTCTCGGGGATCTTGTAGTGCTGGGTTTCTTCGAGGAGTTCAATGGTGCGAATGGCGACCTGGTAGGCGAAATCCTGCACTTTCATGGCATTTTCCTCCCGTTCACAAGCGGTTCCCGCGTCATTTCCAACGTCTGGTATAGCACATTCCGCAGGCCGGATACCGCTTTTGCCGCGGTCATTGACTGCCTGGAAGAGTTGCGTTGACCGGCGCCCCGCGGCCCGAACCGGCTATTCGGCCGCGTAGACTTCGAGTTCGGCGATCGCCATCTGGCCGCCTTCCTGGCCGGGGCCGTCCGGTTTAAAACCCTGCACGCGCACGAAGCGGATGGGAGCGGGGTCGATATCGAACCTGAACGTGCCGTTGGGCGCACCGGCCCCGCGATCGAGCGTCTTCCAGGTTTTGCCATCGTCGCTGATCTGCACGGCGTAGTCCGTGGGGTAGCCCTGGCCGAAACGCACGACGATGCGGTTGACCCGATGGCTTTCCTGGAGATCGACCTGATAGGTCCATGGCCATTCCATGCCGCCCTGTGCGTGCGTGAAGGCGACCCCGTCGTTGCCGTAATGAGCGAAGCTGAAGCCGCTCGCGATAAGCGCATGGCTGCCGTCGAGGCTGAGCAGGCGGGCGGGTTTGCGCCACGCGCGGTTGCCCGGCGGCGAGGCCTGGAGTTCCACCGCGGGCGGGGGGATGTCGGGATGCGGTCCTTCGAGCGCGAGTTTCACGATGGTGTCGACGGGGTCCGCGGCGAGGCCCGTCAGGTCCAGCACGAGTTCGCTGCCGGGCTGTTCGAACGGCAGCGCGCGGCCCGTGTTCATGCATGTCGCGGAGACCACGCGCTGCGCGAGGGGGCCCACGGTCAGGGCGGATCCCTGCGGCATGCCGGTCTTGCCGTACGGCGTCGTGAGCAGGTGCAGATAGATGGCATCGCGCGCGAGGTTGATGGTGTTGTATCCCCACTCGGCGGCGGCCAGCGGGCCCGGGTTCACCCGGGTGTACGATTCGTGAAGCGGCGGCAAGCCCTCGGGATTCGCCCAGTCCGCCATCTTCCGGTGCGCCTGAATCACCACCGACGCGTCGAGCGACGCCAGTTTGCCGCCGCCCTCGGGCACGCCCGTGCGAATGGTCGGGCTGTGATCGATGTTTGCCACGAACCCGTCGCCAATCAAGGCAATCTGTACCCGCAGGTACTCCTGCCAGTCGGGCTCGACGCCTTGCGAGTATTCGAACGCGGGATCGGCCACCAGCCGCCACGACTCGACCGTGTGCTCCTTGGGCCACGCGAAATCGAAGGGCCACTTGTCCCAGATCCGGTCGCCCCAGGAGCCCCACCCTTCAAGGCAGATCACGTCCCAATCGCCGTTGCTCATCGTCGGGACGCCATTCAGGACCACGAGCGTTTCGGGGTCGTATGTCTTGATCATGCTGTAGATGGCGTCGAGGGAAACGCCGTTCCATCCGGCCCAGTCAAACCAGAACGCCGCGGGCTGGAACCGGCGGATGGCGTCTTCCACGAGCAGGAGGGCTCCGTTCGGCCCGCCGTGGTTGTTGCCGTCGAGGTTGCCGATGTACATGCCAAACCGGATCCCGCGCTTTTCGAGCGCGGCCTTGTATTGCCCGAGCAGAATGCCGTTGGCGTTGTCCGGCTCGTAGAGTGACGGCCAGCGATATTTGTAGCGGCCATTGTTGTAGGAGATGGTCATGCCGATGCCGTACCCCTGGCGCTTCATCAATTCGGCAAACTCGTCAAACCCGTCCGCGGGCATGGATTCGGGGCCGTGAATCAATGCGGTAAGCCGGGCCTCTTCGTACCACTTGTTCGGGCGCTCATGGAGTGTCAGCGCGAACGGTCGCGCGGCGGTCCGGCCCGTCGCATCGGTCACGGCCGCCGTGAACGTATACACGCCCAGCGCGGCGGTCTCTGGCGGGGTGCCGGCGAGCACCCCGTCCTCACGCAATGCGAGACCCTCCGGCAACGCGCCGTCCATCAACGACCAGCGATAGGGAGGCGTGCCCCCTTCGGCCAGGAACGCGAACGCCGACGCCTGTACGGCGATCGACGGTTTGATCAGCCAGCTCGGCTCGAACGGCGGCCAGCCCGCGGTCTCCGCGAGATGCGCGCTCACGTACGACCATTCGCGCCAGGCCGCCGGCACGGCATCCGAGCCCGCGTCGTCCATCGCCTTTGTCGACACGGCCAGCGCGCTGTCCGGAGGATTGACGGCATACGTGATGCCGGGGAGGGATTGCCCGAACGGTCCCGCCAGCCGCGCATAGAATCCGAACCGGCCGTCTTCCTGATTGCCGATTTTGAGCAGCAACCGGTTCCAGCCCTGGCGCAGCCGCACCGGGGTGACGCTTTGATCGCGCTCCGGCAGGCCCTCGGTGCTCGACGCGGCCGGTTCGCCGTTCAGCCACGCCTTGAACTCGTTGTCCGCGCCGACGCGCAACTCCGCGGCCTGATCCTGGCTGGAATGGACGTACACGTGCGCGTACGCGATCTTCGCGCGGACCGATTCGTTGCGCTTGATCCGGAAGTAGCTGAACAGGTCCTGGTAATCGTCGTAATTGCGCGAAAACAGCCGGTCATCGAAATAGCGCCAGGACTGACCGCATGCCGCCAGGCCTTCCCGGGGCTGCACGCCCGTTTCACCGAGCCAGTCGTACTCAAAGCCCGCGTTGTCCCGCGCATTCTCGAAGGTCCCCGCGACCAGCCACGTGTTGATGTACGGCGCCTGTGCTTGGCTCTCCTGGGCGCGGGCGAAACCGCCGCAGCGTCCCGTCAGCGCCAGGATCAGGACCACCAGAACTCCCTGCTTCATCGCACCGCTCCTTTGCAGCCGACCCGTATCGCACCCCGTGCAGCATACCACGCCGCAAACCCGAATACGGCATGCCTGGCACGGACAG
>JAAYAQ010000445.1 GCA_012719295.1 Candidatus Hydrogenedentota bacterium
CGCACAAGCGAAGTAGGCTGAATCGCCGCCGAAAACCCTTCCACTGAGGGTTTCCGGGGAAAAAGGAGGATTGCTTCGCAGGTTCTTACTGCCGGAGCCGCGGCGGACGCGGCTCCGGCAGTCTTGTCTCGCCGCCCGGTGCGCACCGGCAATTCGTCTTGACGGTTTTCCCTGCGGTATACTGCGGCGTTCGTGTAACCGCCAAGATCTGCAACACCGTATCCGGGGAGACTGAGATGATGCTCGCGATTGCCGTAGCCGCTTCCGCACTAGCCGCCGTCCAGGTGCCCGCGCCCGAAGGCGCGCTTCCGGTCCGAATCACGGAGCCGTGGACCATCGAGCTCGGCCCGGGCCGCGTCGACACGCCCGAAGGCGCGCGGGAGTTGCGGCAGGCCGTCTCCGTGAACATCGCGCCGGTCGAACTGGTGCAGGTGCGCGGTGAGGAACACAACCCCCTTCCCCTGTTTGATCCCAATGCCGGCAGCTGGAGGCGCGGCGCGAAACTGAAGCAGCTCATTGCCGAAGAATGCACCGGAACGGGTCTCGCCGTACCGTCAAGCATCCGGCTCACATCCCAACCGGGCGCCGCCGAAACATTCGTGGCGGATACCGATTACGTGGTTGATGCGTTCTGGGCGCAGATTGGCCGCATCGAGGGCGGCGCCATTGCGCCCGACCAGGCCGTGTACGTCGACTATGATTATTACCCCACCCGCGTCGACAGCATTCTCGTGGATGCTTCCGGCGGCGTGCGGGTGGCCCAGGGCAAACCGGGCGTCGGCAACATCCATCTTCCCGAACCCGGGACCGGCGAGGTGGCGGTGTGCACGGTCTGGCATAACGGCATCCTGGCGGGCCTGGAACCCGAGAACGTCTTCCCTATCCAGTTCGCCGCGACGAGCACCGCGGGGCCCGCGCCCAGTGCGGAACGCCTCCTTCCGAAAACCCTGGCCAAACTGCGCAACGGCGAGCCGGTCACCATTGTCGCGTGGGGCGACAGCGTCACCAACGGCGGCGGGCTCAAGGCGGGACAGGACGCCCTGTGGTACCAGCAGCAGTTTCTCGCGCGGCTTCAGGAGCGGTTCCCGCAGTCCGCGATCACGCTGCACACCGCGGCGTGGCCCGGCAACAGCAGCAACGGCTACATGAGCGCGCCCGCGGGCGGGCAGTACGATTTCAAGCGCGACGTGCTCGACAGAAAGCCCGATCTCGTCACCATCGAATTCGTGAACGATGCGTACCTTCAGGGCGACGCCCTGAACGAGCAGTACGCGAAAATTCGCGATGCATTGCGGGCCATTCCGGCCGAGATCATCCTGATTACGCCGCATTACGTGCGCCAGGACTGGATGAACGTGAGCACCGTGAAGGTGGATGAGGATCCCCGCCCCTACGTACGCGGCCTGCGCGAATTCGCCGAGGCAAACGGCATCGCCGTGGCCGACGCCTCCCGGCTGTGGGGCGAATTGTGGCGCAAAGGCATCCCGTATCCCATCATTCTGGCCAACGCCATCAACCATCCCGACGAGCGCGGCATGACCCTGTTCGCCGACGCCCTGATGGCCGTGTTCCCGGAAAAGTGACGCTGAACCAGTGAGCTGAAGCGACAGGCAGTTTTACGATGAGCGACCACGACCGGAAGCGCCTCGATACCTCGCCGCCGTCTGAACCGTTGCGGTCGACGCCCTTCGCCGACCTCGCGGAGCGTCTGCCCCGGGATCTTCCCCCGCAGGGGCAGCATCCGCCGCAGACCGAACCCAGGGCCGAGATTCTCCGGCCGCGGAAACGCCCCTACCAGGTTGCGCGCACCCGGAAAGGCGCGTATGACTTGGCGTTTGAGAACCGCGCCAGAGGCAAAGGAGTCACGGTGCTCCGTCGCGTCACGGGCGACCTGGAAACCCTCTTGAGCGAACTCAAGAAACGCTGCGGGGCGGGCGGCACGGTGCGCGAAGATGCCATCGAGCTGCAGGGCGACCACCGCAAGGCCATCGAGTTCTATCTTCGCGAACAGGGGCTCTGACCATCCGCCCGTTCTGTCACGGAGCAGTGCACGAGGCGATGCCGATGAGGTGCAGGAGTTCCTCGACGACCATGCGGCGGCTGGCGTCGGCCTGGTAGATGGCCGCGACCTGCTCGCGCGCCCTGGCCACATCGCCGCACGCTTTTCCGCGGGAGATGAGTTCACGGCAGAGGGACGGCATCGGCCCCCAGTGGCCGCATTCGGTGAATTGGCCGTTGAGAAAGATGAACTTGGGAATGGCCTCGCCCCCGTTGGTCAGGAAACGCACAAAGACGTCCGGCCGGTCTTCACGATAGATGTAACGGACGTGAAGGTTCGTCGCGGCGTTCGCCAAGGTCTCGAGCACCGGCACGTGACGCACCACGTCGCCGCACCAGTCCTCCGCAATCGCGACAACATGGACGGGCCGCGCAAGGCCATTCAGCATGGCTGTGACGTGGGGTTCAAGCACCTGGGCGGCGCGCAGCGATTGCATGGTCTCCTGGTTCCCCGGGTTGGTACCCCGCGTCAGCCAGTCGTCGAACGTCTGACCACCGGCGAAGATGGCCTGCCAATCCAGTACGGGCAGTATGGGCGGTTGTGGCATGAATTCAGCTCCTTTGACGACGCGGCGGTCTTGACAGGGCCGCGCCTGGTTCCGCAGACTATCCTCTTTCAGGGGTATAACATGCGGAGCGGTCCCCATTGATTCCCGACAGGCGCAGCGCCGGTGCGTGCCCGCGTTGAGCGCCCGGCGGGAGGAATAGGCGCGCCGTTCCGAGGTGTTGCCGTAAAGGCGCGGGTCACAATCACTTCCGCCGCTGACGGCGTGTGCTTTATCCGAGGAGATACGATGAAGATACTGCTTGCCCGGCCCCGAGGCTTCTGTGCGGGTGTCGAACGCGCGATCAAATGCGTGGAGCGCGCCCTCGAACTTTACGGCGCGCCCGTGTACGTGCTCAACGACATCGTTCACAACGCGCATGTGGTCAATGAACTACGGGAAAAGGGGGCCGTGTTCGTCAAGCGGCTCGAGGACGTGCCAAAGGGTTCGCACCTGCTTTTCAGCGCCCACGGCGTCTCTCCATCACGTTGGGAAGACGCGCGGGAACGTCAGCTCGAGGTCATCGACGCGACCTGCCCGCTCGTGGCCAAGGTGCACAACGAAGCGCGCCGGTTCGCGGACAAGGATTACACGATCATCCTCATCGGCGAACCCGGCCACGACGAGACCATCGGCACCATGGGCTGGGCCCCGGAGCATATCCGGCGCGTCTTCACGATCGAGGAAGTGGAACAGGTTGAGGTGCCCAATCCCGAAAAGGTCGCCTACATCACGCAAACCACCCTGAGCGTCGACGATTGCGCGCGGGTCATCCAGGCGCTCACGAAACGGTTTCCCAATATCGCCGGTCCCCGCTCCGGAGACATCTGTTACGCCACGCAAAACCGGCAGGCCGCCGTGAACGCGTTGTCGTCGCAGGTTGACCTGGTCCTCGTGGTCGGCGACCGGGCCAGCGCCAATTCCACGCGCCTGGCGGAGATCTGCAGCGCCCAGGGCATTCCCGCCTATCTGATTTCCTCCGCGAAAATGATCGAGGAGGCGTGGCTGGACGGCGTCGGCTCCATCTTGCTCACGTCCGGCGCGTCGGCGCCCGAACGGCTGGTTCAGGGTGTCATCGAATACTTCAAGTCGCGCGGACCATGTGAGGTGGAAGAGAGCGAGGCCGTGCTCGAGGACGTACACTTCAAGCTCCCCGCGGCCATCGCGTAAACGCCGCAAACCGCGCGGTTTCAGGAATTGGCGGCTTCCCCCGCCGCCAGTGCCGCAAAACGCATCAGCGAGGGCACGGAGCCGTTTCCGGCCACGCGGAGATAGCGACAAGTCGAACAAAACCACCATGTTGAGGCCGGGCGCCCGAGATTGCATTGCCCCGCGTTTGTATGGTACGATACGCCCTCGATTTCAGGTGAGATCTGTCCATTTTGTACGGAAGCACTGTCTCCGACGTGAGAACGGCATGTTTGAATCGCTGACAAAACGACTGGAAGCCGCCTTCAAGAACATTCGCGGTCAGGGAAAACTGACCGAGAAGAACATGAAGGACAGCCTCCAGGAGATCCGGCGGGCGCTGCTCGAGGCCGACGTTAACTACAAGGTTGTCAAGCAGTTCATCGCGGATATCCAGGAGCAGGCGCTGGGCCAGAAGGTACTGGACAGCATCCAGCCGGGCCAGCAGATCGTCAAGATCGTTCACGATGAACTCGTGAAGATCATGGGCGGGGCAAACGAACCCCTCAAGCTTGCGGAGACTCCGCCGACGCTCATCATGATGGTGGGGTTGCAGGGTCAGGGCAAGACCACGTCGGCGGGCAAGATCGCGCTGCATCTCAAGAAAAAGGGGCACAGGCCGCTCCTGGTCGGGGCGGACGTGTACCGCCCGGCGGCCATCAAACAGCTCGAGATCGTGGCGCAACAGGCGGGCGTGGAGAGCTTCAGCCTCGGGGAGCACGCCGACCCCGTGGACACCTGCGTCATGGCCCGCGGCGAAGCCCAGATGCGCCAGTGCGACGTCATCATCATGGACACGGCGGGCCGTTTGCACGTCGACGAGCAGATGATGGGCGAGGTGCGGCGCATTCAGGCCCAGGTGGCGCCCCACGAAATCCTGTTCGTCGCCAACGCGATGACCGGTCAGGACGCGGTCAACAGCGCCAAGCAGTTTCACGACGCGCTGCCCCTGACGGGCGTTGTGTTGACCCAGTTGGACGGCGATGCGCGCGGCGGCGCGGCGATCAGCCTGATTAGCGTGACGGGCTGCCCGATCAAGTTCGTTGGCACGGGCGAGAAGCTCGACGCCCTTGAACCGTTCCATCCCAAACGCATGGCCGACCAGATCCTGGGCATGGGCGACATCGTGTCGCTCGTGGAAAAGGCCCAGGAAGTCGTCGACCGGGAGCAGGCGCTCAAGTTTCAGGAGAAGGCGCGCAAGGCGACTTGGGACCTCGAAGATTTCCTGCAGCAGATGCAGCAACTGAAGAAGATGGGCTCGATCGGCGACCTGGTCCAGAAGATCCCCGGGATGAAGAAGATGATGGGCAAGGGGATGATGGACGTGGACGAAGACGAGATGAAATACGTGGAGGCCATCATCTACTCGATGACGCCGGAAGAACGGCAGAAGCCGAAGCTCATCAACGGCAGCCGGCGGCGGCGCATCGCCGACGGCAGCGGCACCACGGTGCAGGAAGTCAACCGGCTGCTCAAGGATTTCGAGCAGATGCGGAAGATGATGAAGAACATGATGAAGGGCGGGAAGAAAGGCCGGCGGGGCATGCCCATGATGCCCGGCTTCTGACCCCGCGGCCGGTATCGCCGCATGTTCCCGCCGTTTGGCGCTGTGATGGTCACGGAATAGCTACGACGGATTCAAGGAGGGCCGCGGAACCCCCGCGGTCAGGAGAGAAAGGAACCATGGCAACTGTAATTCGCATGAAACGAGGCGGCCGCACCCATGCGCCGTATTACCGGGTGGTGGTGATGGACGGACGGAGCCGCACCAAGGGCCGCGTGATCGAGGAAATCGGCGTATACCATCCCTGCGCCCGGCCCGAACCGCGCGTCGAGATCGATGCCAAGCGTGCGCTCCAGTGGTTGTGCGACGGCGCCCAGCCGTCGGACACCGTGCGGTCCATCCTGACCCGGCAGGGCGTCATGGATATGTACGCCAAGGGCACGAAGCCGGAAGAGCTGCCCGACGCCACCCCGGCGGAAGAGGCCGCGGCCGAGACCGCCGCGCCTTCCGCGGAAGCGTAGGACTGAGCAGCGCGGGCCCGGGCATGCCCCGCGGGGGCACGGGCCGTGAACGAGGATTCGCACCGTGAAGCAACTCATTGAGTTTATCGCGAAGAAGCTGGTGGATCATCCCGAGGACGTCCAGGTGACGGTCATCGAAAATGAAGATGGCCAGTGCTATGAACTGCGCGTCCACGCGGACGATATGGGCAAGGTGATTGGACGGGACGGGCGGACGGCGAAGGCCATTCGCACCATCCTCAATACCGCCGCAAACAAACAGGACATGCGGGCCACGCTCCAGATTGTGGAGTGAGGCGCGCCCTGAGGACGTATGGCCAGGCGCACCGTGGTGGCGGGCAAGGTTCATTCCGTGAATCCGGGCAAGCGGCAGGTGCGCATCCAGGCGGCGGGCGGCGACGTCCCCGATAACGCGTTTCTGGGGCGCTTGCGCCTGCGGTTGACGGACGGCCGCGAGATCCGGCCCCTGGTGGCTGCATTGCGGCGGCCGAAGGACTGGGTGGTCGTGGAGTTTACGCCGGGAACGCCGCGCGACAGCGTGGCGGGCATGCGGGGGGCGGAAGTCCTCTGGGAGGCCGACGAGGAGGCCATCGCCCTGCTGGGCCGGCTCGAAGCGGATGCGCTGCTCGGCATGCGGCTGGTCGGCCCCGGCGCGGCCGGGCTCGGCGAAGTCGTGGGCGTACTTCAGACGCCTGTCCACGCCGTGCTGGAGGTGGCGGGCGCCGATGGCCGCGGTTTGCTGCTCCCGATGGTTCGGGAAGTGGTGGAACGGATAGATTGGGAATCCGGGGTGATTCTCGTGGGAGACATTGCCCCATTCGCGGTGGACGATGCGCATTGACGTCCTCACGCTGTTCCCGGAGTTTTTTGACGCTCCGCTCAAGGCGAGCCTCTTGGGCAAGGCCGTTGAGCAGGGCACGCTCGAGGTCGCGGTCACGAACATTCGGGACTTCGCGACCGACCGGCACCGTACGGTGGACGACGCCCCGTACGGCGGCGGTCCGGGCATGGTGATGCGGTGCGAGCCGATTGCGGCGGCCCTGGAGGGCCTGGCGGGCCGCAATTCGCTGCGGCGGGTGGCGCTGATGTCGCCGCGCGGCCGGCGGCTCGACCAGGGGCTGGTCCGCGAGTTGGCGTGCGCGCCGGATCTGGTTCTGGTGTGTGCGCGGTATGAAGGCGTGGATGAGCGCGTGAGCACGGCGCTCTGCACGGAAGAGATTTCGATCGGCGATTACGTGCTGAGCGGAGGCGAGTTGCCTGCGCTGGTGATAATTGAAGCGATAAGCCGGATGTTGCCCGGTGTGGTGGGCGACTGGGAATCGGTCACGACGGACTCGTTTTACGACGGGTTGCTGGGGCCGCCGCAGTACACGCGCCCGCCGGTGTTCCGTGGCCTCGAGGTGCCCGCGGTCTTGCGCGACGGTCATCATGCCGTCATCCAGCGATGGCGGCGCAGGGAGGCGCTGCGGGCCACACGCGCGCGACGTCCGGATTTGTTAATGAACTGTAGCGAAGAAGACCGTTTGCTCCTGGAGGAAATCGACCGGGAAGAAGCAGAACGGAAGCGAGGAGAACAGCCGTGAAATTCGCGAAGGCAGTTGAAGCGCTCAGCCAGGAGCAAAAAAAGGCCGCGGAGAATGTCCCGCAATTCCGGATCGGCGACACCGTCCGCGTCCACTTCCGGATTGTGGAAGGCGAGAAAGAACGCATTCAGGTATTCGAAGGCGTAATCATCAGCCGCTCGGGCGGTGAAGGCGCCAACGCCAAGTTCACCGTGCGCCGGGTGGCCTTCGGTGAAGGCGTTGAACGCGTGTTCCCGCTCCACTCGCCGCGTGTGGAAAAGGTCGAGGTGGTGCGCGAGGGCAAGGTATGCCGCGCCAAGCTGTATTACCTGCGCGAGCGCGCCGGCAAAGCGGCGCGCGTGAAGGCCAAGGGCCGTTCCACGACCACCAAAGACGAGCAATAACCGCGACGTTTCACGCTCAGGCTTTTCCGGAGTCTCCGGCGCCCGCATCGGCCCGCCTTGCGGTGGGCCCGTATGCGGGCTATTCTACGGGTGTTGTCCCATCAGGTGGAATTCTCGGGCAAACTGGTGTGGGATGGAATCGATGCCGAAACGCACCCTCAATGAAGTACACACCGCTGTGGAGGCGGGGCCGCCGCATGCGCCAGCGCCCGTAACGGCCCGGTGCGGCGCCAGTCGTTCCGGAGCCCGGAGACGTCATTCGGCCCGCCCGCAGGCAGCGCAGTGGCGCGAGGAACTGCAGGCCGGCATCCTGGAGCGCCAGGCGGCAGGGCAGGGCTTTTGTCGCGTGGCCGGGGTCGATGAGGCAGGCCGCGGCCCCCTGGCGGGCCCCCTGGTGGCGGCGGCCGTTGTGCTGGGCCACCCCCTGCCCGGCCTGAACGATTCCAAGCAATTGACGCCCGAAAAACGGGCGCATCTGTTTGACGTGCTGCGTGACGGTCCCCACGCCATCGGGATTGCCGTGGTTCCGTCCGGCGAAATCGACCGGATGGGCATCCAGCCGGCGAATTACGCGGCCATGCACCGCGCCGTGAACCAGATCACACCCCTGCCCGACTACCTTCTGGTCGACGGGTTCGAGATCGCCGGCTGCCCGATCCCCCAGTGCCGCATCATCAAAGGGGATTGCCGTTCCCAATCGATCGCCGCCGCGAGCATCATTGCGAAAGTCACGCGGGACCGCATCATGGACGAACTGGACGGCCAGTTTCCCCAGTACGGGTTCGCGCGGCACAAGGGATACGGCACGAGCGAGCATCTCGAAGCCATCGCGCGATGCGGGCCGTGCCCCCATCACCGGCGCTCGTTTGCGCCGTTTGCGCGTTCCCTGCAGACGGGGCCGTTGTTTTCGGAACCCGACGAGGACTCCTGCTCATGCGCCACGTAATTATCGCGCTCTGCCTGGTGGTTGCCCTGGGGTGCCAGACCGTGCCCCTCGCTCCGGCGGAAGCCCCGAGTGCCCGGGCGCAGGCCTTCAATCATTACCTGATGGGCGACATCCACCGCCGGAACGGCCGGTTCGAGCAGGCGATCACCGAATTCGTCACGGCGCACGAATACGCCCCCGACGATCCCAATCTCGTGAAACACATCATCCGCGGCTATCTCATGATTCACGATCTGGAGAAGGCCCGGACCTATGCGGATGACCTGGCGGACGATTACCCCGAGGATCCCGCCGCCTGGTTCATACTGGGCCGGATCTACCGCCAGCAGGAACGCTACGATGAGGCCACGGAAGCCTTCACAAAGGCCCTCGACCTGACGGACTTCAACGTCTTCATCTACGACGAGCTGCTCCAGTCGGAGGAAGAGTCGAACGATCTGGTGTCCGTGGTCGACATCTATACGAAGCTCGTGCAGCTTCACCCGGATTCCGCGATGCTCTATGAACGGCTTGGGCTGAGCCTCGCGCGCATCGAGAGAAACGAGGAGGCAAAGGCGTATCTGCAGAAAGCCCTCGAGCTCGACTCCGAATTGACCAATGCCCGGAATCTGCTGGGCCTGATCCATCTGGAACTCGAGGAAAACGAGTCCGCGGCGGCCCAGTTCCGGCGGTATCTCGCGTCGTCTCCGGACGATGTGAGCGCGCGCGAACATTTCGCGGCCGCCCTGGCCCGCCTGGGCCGCTACGACGAGGCCATCGAGGAAGTCACCACGTTGTGCGAACAGGCCGGCGCCGAGGCCCGGCATCATCTCCAGCGCATGTACCTGCTCCTGCGCGCGGGCCGTGCGGCGGAGGCCGGGCGGGCCGTTCCGCCGAACGACGCCCCCATCATGGGCACCCTGCTCCGTGCATTCGCCCGCAAGCTCGCCGGAGAACCCTATCTGCCGCTTCTGGAATCGCTGGACAAAATCGACGGCGACATCGACGCCGAAAGCCACGACTACCTCCAGGAAATCCTGTTTCTGTACGGCGCTGAGCCGACCGGCGCCTTCCTGCTCGAGCTTATGCGCGCCATCGACGCCGAAGGCCTGCAATCCCAGCGCTTCAACATTCTCCAGGCGCGGATTCTCATGGCGCTGGACCGGCCCGCGGAGGCGGCGCCGGTGTTGCTCGCCACCCTCGACCGGTTTGGCGCGGACAAATGGCTGCATTATTACCTGGCCATCATCTACGACGAGTTGAAGGAGCCGGCCAACACCGAAACGCATATCGAGGCCTGCCTGCAACTCGATCCGGACGATCCGGACGTCTTGAACTTCCTGGGGTATTTCTTCGCGGACAACAACAAGAATCTCGACCGCGCCGAAACCCTGGTCAAGCGCGCGCTCGAACTGTCGCCTGACAATGGCTTCTATCTCGACAGTCTCGGCTGGGTCTATTACCGGCAGGGAAAAGTCGACCTGGCGATCGAGTACATCCGGCGCTCCATTCTCCGGCTTGAGCGCGACGATGCGGTGGTTCGGGATCACCTTGGCGACGCGTACCTTCTCAAAGGGGAGGTGGACAAGGCGGTGGAAGAATGGGAGCGTGCGCACCGCCTTGACCCCGAACTGGAAGGCGTGGCCGAGAAGCTCAACCGCCATCGCGTGCCGCAACACCCGCGGTGAACGGGCCCGCCAAACACCACTCTGCACGGCGGCCGCGATGGCTGCGGCGGGAAGGAGTTTTGTCTGTGACTTCGCTGATTCTGCTTGAA
>JAAYAQ010000446.1 GCA_012719295.1 Candidatus Hydrogenedentota bacterium
CATTCCGACAACGCCCTGAAAGTAGCCCGCCACCTCGAGGCGCATCCGTCGGTCGAATGGGTGAGTTACCCCGGGTTGAAGAGCCATCCCGACCATAAGCGCGCCCGGGAATACATGCCGGGCGGCCAGGGCGCCATCCTGACGTTCGGCGTCAAGGCGGGCTATGAGGGCGCCAAGAAATTCATCAACGCCGTCAAGCTCGCCTCGCATCTGGCGAATATTCTGGACGCGAAGACCCTCGTCATTCACCCGGCTTCGACGACGCACCAGCAGCTTTCCCCGGAGGAGCAGAAGGAAGCCGGGGTGACGCCCAACATGATCCGGGTGTCGGTCGGGATCGAAGATGTCGAGGATATCATTGCCGACCTGGACCAGGCGCTGGAACACGCCGGCAAGTAGTGGTATACTTAGCGGGCGCGGTGCCTCTTTCCAGGGACCGCGCCCGTTTTTTGTGAGAATCTGCGGCGAACGCCGAGGGAGCAGGGATGGCAGGCGAAGGCTCGGTTGGCATAGTCTCCCCCCGGGAATTCCGGTTTGCTGACCCGCCTGGCCAGCTGGAGCTGGATTGCGGCCGCAAGCTGGGCCCCATCACCATCGCGTACGAGACCTACGGCACCCTCAATGCCGAGCGGTCCAACGCCATCCTCATCCTGCATGCCTTGACGGGCGACGCCCACGCGGCCGGGTTCCATGCCCCCACCGACCCCAAGCCCGGCTGGTGGGACAATATGATCGGTCCGGGAAAAGGTTTTGATACCGACAAGTACTTCGTGATTTGCTCCAACTGCCTTGGCGGCTGCCGCGGCACGACCGGACCGTACTCCATCAATCCCGAGACCGGCACGCCCTATGGTCTCTCGTTTCCCATTGTCACCATTGGCGACATGGTCCGTGCGCAACGGCAGTTGATCGACCACCTGGGGATCGAGCGTCTCCTGTCCGTGGCGGGCGGTTCGATGGGCGGCATGCAGGTCCTGGAATGGCTTACCCGGTACCCGGACGTCGTGCGTTCGGGCATCTGCATCGCTTCCGGCCCGCATAACGGCGCGCAGGCGATCGCCTTCGATGCCGTGGGCCGGCACGCGGTCCAGGCGGACCCCGCATTTCAGAACGGCAATTACTACGGCGAAGACGGGCCCGTGCAGGGGCTCTCGATTGCCCGCATGCTCGGACACATCACCTACCTGTCCGACGAAACCATGCGCGCCAAGTTCGGGCGGACCCTCCGCGGCAAGTCCGAGTACAGTTACGACTTCGGCAGCGAATTCTCCGTCGAGACCTATCTCGACTACCAGGGCGAGAAATTCGTCAACCGGTTCGACGCGAACAGCTATCTCTACTTCACCAAGGCCTGCGACTATTTTGACCTGGTCGCCGCGTATGGTTCTCTGGATCAGGCGTTCGAACGGATCCAGTCACGCGTCATGGTGCTCTCTTTCTCCTCGGACTGGCTCTATCCCCCGTACCAGTCCCGGGAAATGGTGGATTCGCTCATGCGAAACCGGAAGGAGGTGACCTACTGCAACATCCATTCGAATTACGGGCACGACGCCTTCCTGCTCGAAGTGGATGCCATGAAAGGCCTCATTGCCGGCTTTCTGGAACACACCCTCGACCCGGAGCTCAAGACCAGAGAGGCCGCGCCGGCCGTGCCCATCGCCGCGGAATCCACCGACCCCGCGCCGCTCTCCCGCAACAGCATCTACGAAGGGCCCCGCGTTGATTACGATCTCATTGTCGACCTGGTCGACGCCGGAAGCCGGGTGCTGGACATCGGGTGCGGCGATGGCGAACTGCTTCACCGGCTGGTCCGCCTGAAAGAGGTGGACGGCATGGGGCTCGAAGTGGATGAGAACAACATTATCCGCTGCGTCAACCGCGGCATCTCCGTGGTTCAGGCGGACATCGACAAAGGGCTGAGCGCGATTCCCGACGAGAGTTACGATTACGTCATCCTCAGCATGACCTTGCAGGTCATCAAGAAGCCCGAACTGGCCATCCGCGAGATGCTCCGCGTGGGCAAGAAATGCATTATCAGCTTTCCGAACTTCGGATTCTGGAAGGTCCGGGCCATGCTCTCGTTCCAGGGGAAGGCGCCGGTCACCCGGAACCTCCCCTACTCCTGGTACTCCACCCCCAATCGCAACGTATTGTCGGTCAAAGACTTCCGGCAGTTCTGCGAGTTGCAGGACGTGCGGATCGAACGGGAAATCCCCCTCTCCACCGCCGGTGGCGGACTCATGGTCCGTCAATGGCCCAACCTGTTCGCTGAAGAAGCGGTCTACGTCGTTACTGCTAAAACCTGACCCGCTCCCCCCCGCTGCCGGGGAGCGCAACATGTTTTCTGTCTGCCTGGCGGGCCCAGACGCGGCATCTTCTGGAATCCGTGAGACCTTCGCCCTACTCTCCGGGGAAAAGCGGATCGAGGAAACTGCGCAGGCTCTGGACGTAGCGCTCCCCGGTTTCGGCATAGCCGTCGTTGTGGCTGCCGCCGATCTCGAGAAAGGTCTTGGGTTCGGGAGCCTGCTCGAACAGGGCCCTGCCGTGATGATAGGGCACGACATCGTCGTCCGGGCTGTGGACGACGAGCACTGGGGCCGTCAACCGCGCGATTTTGCTTGCGGTATCGAAGCGGTGGCGCAGCAGAAGGCTGACGGGCAAGAAGGGGAACGCCTCTTTCCCCAAGCTTACCGCCGACGTAAATGTACTTTCGAGAATGACGGCCCCCGGTGTGACGTCCGCGGCAAGATCCGCCGCAACGGCGCCGCCCAGACTGCGTCCGAAAAGGACGATGCGTTCCGACGGAATCCCCTGCTCTTCGACAAGCCAGCGCCAACAGGCCCGGATGTCCTGATAACACCGTTTTTCCGAGGGTTTGCCGGTGCTGTTGCCGTAGCCGCCGTAGTCGTAGATGAGCACGTCAAATCCCAGGCCGCGCCAGATGGCGATGCCTCCCATGCGGCCGCTGATGTTGCCGCCGTTGCCGTGAGAGTACAGGAGCACGCCGCGCGACTGGGGCGCCGGGATAAACCAGCCGTGGGTGGTCTGGCCATCCACGGCAAGAAACACGTCCTGGTAATCCCATCCCGCCTCGGCGGGATTCCACGACATGGCGCGCATCGCGGGAAAGACGATGGCGCGCTGCGCCCCGCCGGCCAGCAGGGCCGCGCCCGCCAGAATCAGCGCTCCGAGCACGACAATCCAGACCATCCGCTTCCTCCCGTCCATTCAAGGCCGCCTTTCCGAAGTGCTAGCCGCCCCCGCGTATGGAGGTGGTTTTTCTCTCGCATCCCGCCGGATGGATATTGTATGATTACATTTCCGGAATCAAGGTACACCCAGGAGGGGGAACGACCAATGACCGAATACAACATTCTGCTTGACGCGAAAAAGATGCCCGATGCGTGGTACAACGTCACGCCCGATCTGCCCGCACCGATGCAACCGCCGCTTCACCCGGTAACCCACCAGCCCTTGAAGGCGGACGATCTCTCGGCGATCTTCGCGATGTCGCTCATCGAACAGGAGATGTCCACTCAGCCGGCGATCTCGATTCCCGGCGAGGTGATGGACATCTACAAGCTGTACCGTCCGACGCCCCTGCGCCGCGCGTACCGCCTCGAGAAAATGCTCGATACTCCGGCTCGCATCTTCTACAAGAACGAAAGCGTTACGCCGTCCGGCAGCCACAAGATCAATACGTCCATCGCCCAGGCCTACTTCAACAAGAAAGACGGGGTCAACGAACTCACCACCGAGACGGGCGCGGGCCAGTGGGGCACCGCCCTCTCGATCGCGTGTTCGATGCTCGACATGAAATGCACCGTGTACATGGTGCGGGTCAGTTTCGAACAGAAACCGTACCGCCGCGTGCTGATGCAGACGTACGGCGCCGACGTGGTCTCGAGCCCGAGCGACACGACCGACAGCGGCCGGGCGTTTCAGGCGAAGTTCCCGGACACCACGGGCAGTTTGGGCATGGCCATCTCCGAGGCCGTGGAAGTCGCGGCGAAGAGCGGCGGCCGGGCCAAGTACAGCCTGGGGAGCGTGCTGAACCATGTGCTGCTCCACCAGACCGTCATTGGCCTGGAGGCGAAAGCCCAGCTTGAGCAGGTGGGCGAGGAACCCGATGTCGTGATCGGTTGCTGCGGCGGCGGTTCGAATTTTGCCGGCATCTCGTTTCCCTTTGTGCCCATGAAGAATAAGGGCAAAAACATCGATTTCATCGCGGTCGAGCCGACGGCCTGCCCGACCCTTACCCGGGGTCTGTACGCGTACGATTACGGCGATACCGCGCACCTGACACCGTTGCTGCTTCAGTACACGCTGGGCCACCAGTTTGTACCGCCGGGAATTCATGCCGGCGGGCTCCGCTACCACGGCGTCGCCCAGCAGGTGGCTCTCCTGGTCAAGGAAGGCTTCATGCGGGCGGTTGCCTGCCATCAGAACCCGGTGTTTGATGCCCTCCAGATGTTCGCCAAGGCGGAGGGAATCCTCGCCGCGCCGGAATCCGGACACGCCATTCGCGTCGCCATCGACGAAGCCCTCAAATGCAAGGAATCCGGTGAGTCGAAAGCCATTCTGTTCAATCTGAGCGGACACGGCCACTTCGACATGAGCGCCTACGAGGCCTATACGAACAGGAAACTGGAAGATTACGATCTTGACCAGAGCATCATTGATGCGGCGGAATCCGTAATCCCCAAGATCTGACCTTCCATCAGGACGGAATCCAGGGAGAGTTCCTTGAAACGGGGGACTCTCCCTTTCCATTTTGCGCCGGACGAGTACGGCCCGGACCGTGCCCGGGCAGCGTCTGAGGCCGGGAAAAGCTATAATCGTATAGGCAACGGTTTGTTCTGAATGAGACGACGAGCACTCAGGAGAGACACCATGATCAAATCGTCCAGTACCAGCGTTGGCGCGGCCCTGCTCCTTGCGCTCCTGCCCGCCCTTGTCACCGGCTGCCCGAAGCCGCTGTTCTCAGACAACGTCGTGCGGACCAGCGACCTCGTGTATGGAGCGGGCTACGTGGAAGACGATACGGCCGAGCTCGGCTACCGTCTGAAGGACCTCTATTTCGATTTGATAGAGCCTACCGACGTGCCGGCCACCAACCGGCCCGCCGTGCTGATGATCCATGGCGGCAGTTTTCTCACCGGCACAAAGACCGATGAAAACCTTGTGCGGGCCGCCAATGGACTTGCCACGAAAGGCTACGTCTGTTTCCTGATCGATTACCGCCTGGACGGCGACAAGCCCCCGACGGAGAAATCGTGGCAGCCGGATACCGAAGGGACAAAAGACCTGAACATTCCGTCCCTGGCCGCCGTGCGCGCGGCGTTTGTGGACGCCAAAACGGCCATGCGCCACATCCGCGCCAACAGCGCCACATACGGCATTGATCCCGGCCGTATCGCCATCTGGGGCGAATCCGCGGGCGCCTTCGCGGCCCTGGCCGCCGGGCTTACAGACGCGAGGGAGTTTCGGGATGACGGCAACAACCTGCCGGCGCCCCCGGAGAACAATCCGGGCGTGGATCCCAAACCCGCGGTTATCATCGATTGCTGGGGGAGCTCGGTGTTCACCAACGACGCCTTTGACGCGGACGATCCGCCGATCATGATATTTCACGGCAAGAGCGATTCCACGATCTCGTACCTCTTCGCGCTCAATCTCAAGGCCAAGTGCGATGAGGTGGGCATTCCGTGCCGCTCGTATCTGATTCCCGACGGAGAGCATGGCTGCTGGGACTGCACCTTCCAGGGGCGGACGCTGACCGCGGTGACGCTGGACTTCCTGGCCGAGTTCATGCCCTGACCGGCGCGGGCGGGCCGGCGTGTTCCGGGTTACTGTTGCCCGTAATAGGCGTCCGGCCCGTGTTTGCGCTCGTAGTGCCGCTTGAGCAGCCAGGACGGGAGTGCCGTGACGTCCCGGTTCAGGGAAAATGTGTGGAACGCCATGCGCGCTATCTCTTCCAGCGTGGCGGCGCTCGTGACCGCGTCCTCGACCTCTTTTCCCCACGCAAAGGGCCCGTGTTGCGCCACAAGCACGCCGGGGAACGCCTGAGGCGTCAGGTCGCGGAACCGGCGCACAATCACGCGGCCGGTGTTTCTCTCGTACTCCCCCGTCACCTCGTCCTCGGTCAGCATGCCGGTGATGGGCACGTCGCCCGGACAATAATCGGCGTGGGTCGTTCCCAGGCACGGTATCGGGCAGCCGGCCTGCGCCCATACGGTGGCGTAATGGGAGTGGGTGTGCACGATGCCGCCAATCTCAGGAAAGGCGGCGTAGAGCTCCAGATGGGTCGCCGTGTCCGACGACGGTCGCAATGAACCCTCGGCGACGACTCCGTCCCTGTCGACCACCACCATGTCGTCCGGCCGCATGACGCCGTAATCCACGCCGCTGGGTTTGATAACCATCCGCGCGCTGGCGCGGTCGAAGCCGCTGGCATTGCCCCACGTGGCGAACACAAGCCCGCGGGCAACCAGATCCCGGTTGGCCAGCCATACCCGTTCTTTCAGGTCGTCAAGCATCGGGCCCTTCCCCTAACATTCCTGTGCGTGTCTTGTAGAATCATCACGGTATCGGGCCTTACGGCCGCGGTCAAGTATATCGATTATGGCGCATTCGGAGGAGTTGCCCCGTTGGGCTGGAGGTCCGGAGAATCGTCGCGGAATCGATGGAGGCGCGTTTCGATGGACTCCAAATCGTTCAGCTCCATCAGTTCGGTGCGGAGTCTCGCCACGTGCGGCAGGTTTCTGAGGTATCCGCTGTAGTGCTTGCGGAACTCGACGACCCCTTTCCGCTCCCCTTTCACCTCAACGGTGCGGCGCAGATGTCTGATGCACAACGCGACACGCTCTGGAACCGACGGCGGTTCGGGGACCACGCCGGTTGCCAGGTAGTGTTTCGCGTGCGCGAAAATCCAGGGGTTCTGAATGGCGCCCCGCCCGATCATGACGCCGTCGCAGCCGGTCTCGAACATGCGTTTGACGTCCTCGGGCCCGGTCACATCGCCGTTGCCGATAACAGGCATGCTGACGGCATTCTTGAGGCGTTCGAGCCAGCCCCAGTCAGCCTGCCCGCTATGCCCCTGTTTCCGGGTGCGGCAATGGACGGTCAGGGCCTGCACGCCCAGGTCTTCGAGCATGCGGGCGACGTCGAGGATGATGATGTTGGCGGCGTCCCATCCCAGCCGCGTTTTGACTGTCACGGGCAGGCGGGTGCCGGCAAGAACGCCGCGCACAACGGTTTCGAACTTGCCGATGTCCTGAAGCAGCCCGGCGCCGGCCCCGCGCAACGCGACCTTCTTCACCCAGCAGCCGCAGTTGATGTCGATGAAATCGGGACGCGCCTGTTCGGCCACGGCCGCGGCGCCTTCCATCGAGGATTCCGCGCTGCCGAAGATCTGCACCGCGATGGGGCGTTCTTCGTCGCGGATGCGGATCTTGTCGAGGGTCTTGCCAACTTCGCGTATGAGCGCCTCGGAACTCGCGAACTCCGTATACAGGAGGTCCGCCCCCATCTCCTTGCAGATGGTCCGGAAGGAATAGTCCGTGACATCCTCCATGGGGGCCAGTGCGAGGGGCTTGTCGAGTTCTATCGTGCCGATGCGCATGGTGTCCGTTTCTCTTGCCGAACAGGCATCCTCCGGATCGGGATTATACCTTGCGGTAGAGCTCTCCCCCGCCCTCTTTGAAGGCCGCCGCCTGCTGTTCCAGACCCTGTTGACGGGCGGCTTCGTCGCGCACCTGCTGCGAGAGGGCCATGGCGCAGAATCTCGGCCCGCACATCGAGCAGAAATGCGCCAGTTTCTCGCCGTGCCGCGGAAGGGTCTCATCGTGAAACTCGCGGGCGCGGTCGGGATCGAGCGAGAGGCTGAACTGGTCCTCCCAGCGGAATTCAAAGCGGGCTTTGCTCAAGGCATTGTCGCGAATCTGCGCGGCCGGATGGCCTTTCGCCAGGTCGGCCGCGTGAGCGGCTATCCGGTAGGCCACGACGCCTTCCCGCACGTCGTTGCGGTCGGGCAACCCCAGATGCTCTTTGGGAGTCACGTAACACAACATGGCGGTGCCGTACCACCCGATCATGGCCGCGCCGATGGCGGAGGCCATGTGGTCGTAGCCGGGAGAGATGTCGGTAATGACCGGGCCGAGGGTGTAGAAGGGCGCTTCGCCGCACCACTCGAGCTGTTTGTCCATGTTCTCTTTAATCATGTGCATGGGCACATGTCCGGGGCCCTCATTCATGACCTGAACGTCGAATGCCCAGGCGCGCCGGGTCAGGCCGCCCTGCGCCTTCAATTCCGCGAACTGGGCCTCGTCGTTGGCGTCGGCGAGGCTGCCGGGACGCAGGCCGTCCCCGATCGAAAACGCGACATCGAAGGCAGCCATGACCTCGCAGAGCTCGTCCCAGTGGGTATAGAGGAAATTCTCTTTGTGGTGGGCAAGGCACCACCGGGCCATGATCGAGCCGCCCCGGCTTACGATGCCCGTGGTCCGGCGGGCCGTCAGGTGGATAAACGGAAGCAGCACGCCCGCGTGAATGGTCATGTAGTCGACGCCCTGTTCCGCCTGGGCGACCACCGTATCGCGAAACACCTCCCACGTCAGGTCTTCCGGGGCTCCCCCCACGCGTTCGAGCGCCTCGTACACGGGCACCGTGCCTACCGGCACGGGGGAGTTGCGGATGATCCACTCACGGGTGTCATGGATGGGCTCGGCCGTGGACAGGTCCATCACCGTGTCAGCGCCCCACCGGATGGCCCACAGCATCTTTTCGACTTCTTCCTGAATAGACGACGAAAGCGCCGAATTGCCCAGGTTGGCGTTGATCTTGACCTTGAAGTTGCGGCCAATGACCATGGGCTCCAGTTCGAGGTGATTGAGGTTTGCGGGGATGATGGCCCGGCCCCGGGCGACCTCGTCGCGCACGAATTCGGGTGTGATTTCCTCCGGCATCCGCGCTCCCCAGGCCTGTCCCGCATGGCGCCGTTTCAGGTCGTCGGGGGCTTCCTGCCACCGTGCGTTTTCGCGTATCGCGACGTATTCCATTTCCGGGGTAATCTCCCCCCGTCTCGCGTAGTGCATCTGCGTCGCGCGCGTTCCCGGTTTCGCCCGGTACCGGTTGCGAGCGGGAAGCAAAGCGGGGCCCGGGTGCCTGTGCCCGGCCATTTCCACGTTCGGCCGGGAGCGAATCCAGGCTTCACGAACGGGTGGAAGCCCGGCGGATAGATCAATCGCCGCTTCCGGGTCCGTATAGGGCCCCGACGTGTCGTAAACCGTCACCGGCGGGTTTTCCAGGGGCCGGCCGTCCGCGCCGAACGTGGGGGTCTGGGCGATCTCCCGCATGCCCACGCGGATCGACGGCGTGGAGCCCGGCACATAGACCTTGCGCGAGCTCGGAAATGGGGCTCGATACTGGGGGTCGAGCGTTGCATCCAGGAGCCGGCTGCCGGCGTCCGGTTTGACCGTCATATGCGTCCTCCGCCAGACCAGTCCCCCGCGTTTTCGGGGATGCTGTCCGTGCGTTCAGGGTGTCGACTATCGGGATGCCGCCGCGAAAACACCGCGTCAGGCATAAACCGGTATAGTACCATCCCCGGCCAGCCAGATGGAACTTCCGGGTCCAGCGTGGCGCCGGGAAAACACCGTTCCTGGGATCGGGAATGCGAGGGAACGCCAGCCCGCGGCCGGGCCGTCAGCCGTCATTCCACCCCGAGAAAACCGGTCACCATGCGGCGGGCGCGCAAGGCCGAAAGCACGCAATCGTTCAACCCGATGCCGCGGTAGGCATTGCCCGCGAAGACCAGGCCGGGATGCCGCGCTTCCGCCGCCTCGATTTCGCGGAGAATCGCCCCGTGGCCGAGAAGGTATTGGGGAATCCCCCGCCGCCAGCGGAAGATTCGGAGGAATTCGGGTTCGGCGTCTATGCCCAGAATCGGATGCAGCTCACGGCGGATCAGGTCCAGCAGTTCCCCGTCGCTGAGCCCGACGGCTTCAGGGTCCGTATACCCGCCCACCATCGTACGCAGGAGCGTGTGGCCCGGGGGCGCCTGCTGGGGAAACATGCTGGAGGTCCAGAGGCATCCCAACACCCGGAGGTTCTCGTGGCGCGGCGCCAGAAAGCCAAAGCCGTTGATGTCCCCATGCACGGCGGCGTTGGGATAACCGGTGCAGACAACCGCAATATGGGCGTAGCGTATGGATTCGAGCGCTCTGCCCGCCGCCTCGTCGAGCTCGCGGCAACATTCCGCGGCCGCGTAGGCCGGAGCGGCAACAACCACCGCGCGCGCGTGGTGGGTCCGGGCCCGGCTGGTTTCGACCGCATAGTGGCCTTCCGGTGTCCTGGACAGGCGCAGGACGCGTTCGCCCGTTTGGACGGCGTCTTTCAGCGCGTTCGCCGCCTCCTCGGGAAGGCGTCCGATGCCTTCTTTGAAACTGGTCAGTTTGCCCGAGGGGCCCAGGGGGCTGACGGCCTTCTTCCGAAGACGTTTGCCGATCAGCGCGCGCGTGAGACCGCCGTATTCGCGTTCCATGGCCGCCATGCGCGGAAAACAGTGTTCGAGCGACAGCACCCGCGCGTCGCCTCCAAAGACGCCGCTCACCATCGGCCCGACAAGGGTGTTGGCGGCCTCCGTACCGATGCGCCGTGCCGCGAATTCCCAGATGGTCTCGCCGGTATGGTCGCGTTTCCCGGCAATGAACGGCTCGCACATCAGCCTAAGCCGGCCCTTTACGGAGAGCATCGGGCTGAAAAAGAAGCGGGGCGGCCCCACCGCTTCGTTGAGGCGTCCGCCGGTGTAGATAAACCGGCGCTTGGCGGATTCGTTGGCGCGGATCAGCGCGCCGGACAGGCCGAGCGCGTCGATCCATTCCAGGGTGGCGGGTTCGCGGTCGAGGAACCCGTTGGGGCCGCAATCGCACGCATAGCCCTGGACCGTTTCGCTGCGGGTGGTGCCTCCGGCTACGGTATCCGCTTCGAGGAGGGTCACGTTTTCGCGCCCGAGGTCGCGGGCCAGGTAATACGCAGCGCATAACCCGGTCACCCCGCCCCCAACGACAATGGCCTGCTTCACGGGATTCATCATACCGTGCGCGAGAAGCGCGCCGGCTGCGCTCCCGTGCCCTTGAGGTAGGCGTCGAAGACCATGGCGATATTGCGAACGAAAACCTGGCCGAGCGGGAGAACCGTCAGCCCGGCATCGTCCCGGGTCACAAACCCCTCGCCCTCAAACGCCTTCAACGCGTCGATCTCTTCGGCAAAATAGTCCTCGAACACGACGCCGTAGCGCTCCAGCAGTTTCGCAAAACTCACATGGAAGTTGCACATCAGCTCGCGAATGGTCCACCGGCGGATCGTGTCGTCGGGCGAGAGCACGCAACCCAGCGCGGTGGCGAACCGGCCCTCCTTCAGCGCGTTGTAGTAGTGCGAGAGTTTCTTGTCATTCTGCGCGTAGCCGCCGCCGACTTCGCCGATGGCGGAGATGCCGCAGGCGACCATGTCCGACGACGGGACGACGGTATAGCCCATGAAATTCCGGTGAAGGCGGCGCTCGTCCATGGCGTGGGTCAGTTCATCGTGCGGCAGGGCGAAATGATCCATGCCGATCGCGCGGTACCCCGCC
>JAAYAQ010000447.1 GCA_012719295.1 Candidatus Hydrogenedentota bacterium
CGGCCGGTGACCGCGCCTCCCACGGCCACGGGGAGGCGTATCCCCGGCGTATCCCGCCCCTGCTCGACGCGCAGCGTGGGCGGGGAACCGACCAGCACGTGCGTGTCATCTTGTATATACGCGTTGAATTCCCCGGCCGCGACGTTGGCGATCGAGAACGTGCCGTCCGCGCCGCTCTTTCCCTTCGCGTACAGGTGATACATCTCGTGGTTCACCGGATTCAGGGACACGGCGATATTCGGCACAGGGGCCTCGCCGTCCACATTCACGACGATTCCCGAAACCGCCATGCCCCGCTCAAGCGTGACCGTCAAGTCTTCCGAGCCCACCTCGGCAAAATCGGATACGGCGGGCACGTAGTCCGGCGAACGCGTGATGAAGGCCCACTCGCCCGGCCGCAGGTTTGCGAGTGTAAACAGCCCGGCTTCGTCGCTGACCGCGTGACTGCTCGAGGGGGGCCAGGTGTCGCGCCCGGACCCCTCGGGCCGGTACCGGTGGGGGCTCAACCAGGCGTTCGCGACCGGCTGCCCTTCCGCGTTGATCACCCGGCCCGAGATGGTCCCGGCCGGGTACAGCTCGATCTTCTCGTAGGCCGACGGCTCGTCGTCCGTCAGTTGGAATCCGCTCTCGCCGAAGGCATCGTCCGTCCGGGCATAGAGCCGGTAGTAGACGTTCTGGTCGAGAAGGGCACGGAACTCGGGGAGCCGCTCGATCAGGAACTTCCCGTCAGGACCCGTCACCGTACGCCAACGCGCCGAGACCGTGGGTGGCTTCTCCCCTTCATGGTAATCCTGGATCTCGGCGATAACCTCGGCCCCTTCGACCCGCGCTTTGGAGTCGGCCCACAGCACCTCGCCCTTGACCGTGCCAATGCCCGATTGGGGCGTCCCGGCGATCTGGTCTTCGCCCGTCAGGGATTCCCGGCGGGTCCCCACCGCGCCGCCGGTGATCCTCTGGGACGGCCGCGCCTCACGGCGCCCCGCGGGCGCGGAGACCTCCCGCGGCGTGTCGTCCCGCTCGCGCTCCGTCACAGACGACGGGACCGTGCTCTCCCGGGGAGACGGCGCGGGCCGCCACAACAGCCACCAGAGTCCCACCACCACCACCGCGATGCCCCCGACAAGGATTGCGAAGCGCGTCTGCTCGTTCATAACCCGCCGCCCCTACCCTATTCCCTGCAAATCCGGCGCCGAACACGGTATACAGTATAACGGTTCCGGCCGCCAAACGTTCACGGCCACTCCCTGTCCGGCGCGCGGGAGGTGGCCGGACTTGTGATTTATGGAAATCTGTATTATAAATACTACTTAAGAATCACTTTGGGGAAATGCGGGGTCCCGTGGGTATTTCCCTGGCGCCAGTACGTGAGGAAATCGCATGGAAGAAGGTTTTCCTGTCATCGGCGGCTACCGGATCGATCTGAACGCCCTGACCAGCATCGCTCACCGGTGCGATCCCGGGCAATGCGACAACGGACTCAGTTGCTGCTCCTGCTACGACGTGGAATTGTCGCCCATGGAAGCCCGGCGCGTCGTCGACTGGCTTCCCGAGGCCGCCAAGTTCGCCCGGAAACTCCACGACAAAGGGGGATTCGTCGATCCCGTCGAGCGCATGCCCGGTTCGCGGCCCACGCTGGCCGTGGATGCCGCCGAGCGTTGCGTGTTTGCCTACAAAGCCCCCAGCGGCGGCCTCTGGTGCGCGCTGCATTCTGCCGCGCTCGCGCACGGGCTGGCCCCGGAAACCGTCAAACCCCTCAGTTGCGCCCTGTGGCCCCTGGCCATCTCCGACGAGGAAGAACCGCCCATCCTCACGGTCCAGCCCGAAGCAGCGCGGTTCACATGCAACTCCGCGCGGGTGGGTGACGGCCTGGACGCCGGCATCGCCGACATCATCGAGCGTTGTTTCGGGCCGCGGTTCCGCCGCGATCTGGAAGCTTGTCTCGCCCGGAAATGAACGGCGCCGCGCAGGAGGTGAACCGGGCAGAGAAGACGCTCCTCAACACGTTCGAGGGGCAATGAGGGCGATATCCAGGGAGAATGTTACGCGCGGGTGCCGCGAATGATCGCGTACGCGACGACTGCCTTGAACAGATCGCCCGGCACAAAGGGCAGAGCGCCCAGCCGCACCGCGTCGACGGGCGAACAGCCGGTGATCAGGCTCAACCACGCGGCGCCCATGCCCAGAATCACGGCCGTGGCCACAGCCAGCCCCGCCAGGGGGCTGCGGAACCGGACGGCCACCCACGGCGCCGCGGCGAAACCCACCAGGTAGCCGAAGGTCACGCCAAAGGTGGCGCCAACCGCCAGCACCGGAGCGCCCGCCAGGCCCAGAACCATGTACAGCAGCGCCCCTGCCATCGCGCGATTGCGGCCTACCAGAAATGCCGCCACCAGCACGGGCAGGGTCTGCAAGGTCAGGGGTACGGGCGTGAAGGGCAGCGGAAGCCGAATCCACGCCCCCAGCGTCATCAGACCCGCGACCGCCAGAACGTCAACCAGCGCCGATTGCGCTCTTCCCGCAACCGAATCGATGGGAATGGTGAGTTGTCTGTCCATGGCCCGCGAGTCTAGCAGAGCAGGCTCGCCCGATTCAACGCCGCGCGCGCCAGCGGTATCCGAACCGGGTTACTGCTGGACGGCGTCCCGGACCGCCTCGCCCGCGTCCTCAACGGCCTCGCCGACGTCCTCGGCGGCGTCTTCGATATCCTCCCGGGCGTCCTCGAGATTCTCCTGCATGCGTTCCTTCGGCGTGTCGGGCTGGCAGCCCGTCACCATCGCGCCCATCGCCACCATCCCCGCACACAGCACCAACGAAAGCAGCCGTTTCAGCATTGACCGTACCTCCAGTTTTCGC
>JAAYAQ010000448.1 GCA_012719295.1 Candidatus Hydrogenedentota bacterium
AATGCCCGCCGGCGGACCCAGTTCGCAATTCTCGGCGGAATGGGCGGCGCCGGACTCGGCGTCGCATTGATCATGTTGTTGGGCCTGGTGAACCGGCGGATACGCGACGTGGTGGACGCGGAAACGTCCCGCCCGAAACTGCTCGGCGTACTCCCCGAACTCCCCGAGAACCTCTCCGACCCGGCGGAGGCGATGCTCGCCGCGCAAAGCGTCCACCATATCCGGACGCTCCTCCAAATACACGCGGGGGCGCAACAGCCCGTGTCGCTCACGGTCACCAGCGCAACCAGCGGAACCGGCAAGACCAGTCTGGTTTTGTCGCTGGGTTTGTCGTTCGCCGCGGCGGGAAGCCGCACCCTCCTCATCGACGCCGATTTGGTGGGCACCGAGCTCACGCGCCGGACGCGCGCCGCCGGTTGGCGCAGCTTGGGGCGTGTCTTGAGTGAATACGACATGATTAGCGAAGCGGAACGGCAGAAAGCGATGGGGGCCGTCAGCTTTTCAGACGCGGCGCCTGAAGAGGGCTCGCCGCGTATCGCGGAAGCCGAACTGGCGGAGGGACTCTCGATTCATAGCGAGCCGGGACGGGGGCTGGCCGATGCGCTGCGTGGCGAGCCGATCGGAAGCTGCATCTCCACCATGGGAGTGCCAAATCTCAGCATACTGCCCGCATGCGGAGCTTCCGGAATCGCCGCGAACGGTTTCTCGCCCGCGTCCGCGCGCGGTCTCCTGGACCAGTTCTCCGGCGCCTACGATGTCGTATTGGTGGATACGGGGCCGATCCCCGGTCAAACGGAGTCGTCTGTAATGGCGGCCTGTACCAGCGGGGTGATCATGATGGTCTCGCGCGGCGACCATGACGCCGATGTGCGCAAGGCGCTGCAGCATCTGGAATTGATTGACGCACAGATTGTCGGGTTGGTATTCAACCGCGCACGAAACCGCGATATGGAGCGTTCGGGCTACTCGTCGTCGAGAGCCAGCAAGAGATCCGCTTCCGGCGCGGCGGAGAGCGTCGGCGAAGCCGGGGAGATTATGGCCGGTGCGGAGGCCTACGCCCGCTTCGGTCCGCTTGCACAGTCCGTGCTGTGCATGTCAATGGATTCTTCCATTTCCAGGGGGCACGTCGGGGATCAGTCCAGTTCGTAAGAAGGTAGGCTATGCGCAAAAAACGTCTGATTATCGTTCTGGGGACGCTGTTCGTCTTGTTGCTGATCGGCGGAGGAGCGGTATACTACCGCCATGCCTCTTTGAACAGGCAGGCTCTGGCGTGTCGTGCGCGCGGCATGGAAGCTGCTCAAGCAGGGGGCCATACCGTAACTCTCGACCAGGTCGGCAGGTATCTGCAGCGCTTTGGCATGGATGACGACGTGGATGCCCTTTTTGCCTACGCCACGGCGCGTAGAAATGTCCCGGCTCCCAACAACAAGCACCTGCAACAGGCCATGGCGGTCTTTGCGCGAATTCTCGAACTGAATCCCGGACACACCGGGGCGCAGAACGCACTCCTCGACCTGTATACGTCCGTGGGGTTTACAGAAGAAACCCTGGTGCTTGCCGGCAAGATTCTCCCCGTTCCGCCAGATGGAACCCCACTCGAAAAGCTCCTGACGGCCGAGCATATTCCTGCGCTTCGTGCGAAGGCGGTCACCCTCGCCCGGCAAAGAAAACTCGATGAGGCGCTGGAGATCGCCTCCTATACAGTCGACCTCGCGCCGCAGGACCGGGAAAACCACCTGCTGGTATTCTCGCTCATGGAACGGGCCGGCAAGCCGGCCGGTGAACTCCTCGCGTATGCGGAGAAGATCGCGGCGCTCGCACCCGCGGAACTGGAAAACCACTTCCTCGTGCTGGCAAAGATGCAGCAGGCGGGCAAGTCCGGCGACGAGCTCCTTGCCTACGCCACCGCACAGCAGGACAACCTCGCTTCGCAGGAAGGCCTGCTGCAAGTACTGCAGGCGACCGCGCACGAAATCGCCGGAAATCGCGACGAGGCCAGACGTCTCCTTGAACAAGCGGCCGAACGCATCTCCCCCGATGTCAAGACCGTGTTCATCGTCAATAACTTTCTCAACAGGGTGGGCAGTTTCGATGCGTCAGTGAAACTGCTCGAGCGGACGGCCACGGAATCCGGCGATGACCGCCTGCAACTCCTGCTGGTTCGCCAACTCTTTGAACGGGGCAACGCGAGCGCCGTGCTCGAGAAAACGGGCGGCGCGCCGATCGAGGAGCTCGACACGTCCATGCTTGCCATCCGGGCCCTCGCCTGCGCGGCGGAGCACCAGCCGGACCAGGTGAACGCCATCGCCAGTGAATTCGACCGCCGGGAAGGAGATGCGGTTGCGCGGGCATGGGCGCCGCTGTTGCGCGCGGTGTGGGGGGGAGGACAGGAGACTCCGCCCGCGGAGGTGGTGGCCCTTTGCGATGAAGCCATTGGCCTGCAGGGCGACAACCCGTATTTCCATTATCTGCGCGCCGTTGCCTGCGAACGCCTTGGCGAGTCCGACCTCGCGTTGAGTTCCTGGCAGAACGCCCGACAGTACGCGCCCGCCTGGGCGGAACCGGCCATCCGGACCGCCTCCCTCTTGAGTTCCATGGGAAACAGGGCCGAAGCCGTCCGGCTCGCCACTCAGGCCTTAAAACTGGCCCCCAACAACATCGGCGTTGCCGCGGAAGCCGCCGCAATCATCGGCGGCGATGCTGGCCGCCTCAGCGATGACGGAAGACAGCAGTTATTGAAGCTCGTCGAGCAGGTTCAAACCGCCCGCCCGCTTGAGCCCCGGACGCTCCCGCTGTATGCCGACCTCCTGGCTCGCAACGGCGATACGGCAGGCGCGGCAGACAAGATCAGGCAGGCCCTCAACTCCCAGGAGGCGCTCTCGGATGCCGCGCTTCTGCAACTGGCGCGCGTGAGCGACGCTCATGGCCTGGGGCTGGCCGATGCCTGCTACGAGAAGGCCGAGGGCGCTGCCGGCATCACGCCGAGAATGGCCTTTGCCAAAGCGGTGGCCGCCCATAACGCCGGCGATGGCGATAAGGGCCTCGAGATCCTCGCCACCGCGGCCAAAGCCGCCGATGACTCGCCCGGCTGGGAAACGGTACTGCCGGAATATCTGGAACTGACGGGCGCCCCGGATGCGGCGCAGGCCTGGGCCAAAGCGGCCGACCAACACTCCGGCGACACCGCCGTGCAGCGACGCGTGCTCGCTTCACGAACCGCCTGGCAGGATACGGACCTCATCGGCCGCGTGATCGAGCGCGTGAAAGAACAGACCGGCGAGGAGGCCGTGGGCTGGAGGGTGGCGCGAGCCCGCTGGCTCCTGCTCACCGACTCTTCCGAAAAAACCGCCGCCGAAGCCATCGCTCTCCTGAACGATGTCATTCGCACCTCCGCGCCGCAGGCAGACCGCCACGTCTTGCTGGCGGCCGCGTTTGAACGGCTGAGCAACTACGAAGGCGCGCAGTACAGCCTTACAAATGCCCTGCAGATTGCGCCCGATTCCAACGCGATTCGCTTCCAGTTGGCGCGCATCTCCCAGATCCGCGGACAGACCGACCGGGCACGGCAGTACATCGAAGACGCGCTGCGCAATCCGGCGGTGTCCGCCGACGACGTACGCCGCGCCGCCGCTATATTCGCCTCTCAGAACGAGATCGACCGCGCCATCGCGCTCCAATTGCAGACGCATCCCCCGGAAGACCGAGAGAATCCAGCGGACCTCCTGCTCGCCGAGTTCTATCGCCGCGACAACATGCCCGAAAAGGCGGAGGCCATCTGCACGCGGATCCTCCAGGAAGCCCCCACCGCGCAGGCCGTGCAGTTTACCGCCGACCTGCTCGCCTCCCAGGGGCACACGCAGGAAGCCGAAACCGTGCTCGCCCGGCTGGATGCCCTCGAAACGCAACCCGGCATCCGCGAGCTGATCCGCGCGGAATACCAGAGCCGCTATGGAACCCCCGAGACGGCCAGGCGACTGTTCGAAGCCGCCATCGGCGCCCGGCGCGACGACCCCGCCGTATGGAAACGCTATCTCGCGTTCCTCACGCGCAGCGGCGCTGCGGCCGAGGCCGCCGGCCTGCTCAGCGATGCGGCCGCGGCCTGCCCCAATGAACCCGTGTTCGCCCAACTGGCCGAACATCAAGCTCTGCTCGGTGCGCTCGCGAACCGCGCCATCGCGCAGCCGCTCATCGCGGCGGCCATCGAAGCCCCCGGCCGCCACGACACCACCATCGACGCGCTCAACGTCATCGCGAATACCGCCGAGAACGACCCCGAACGCCTGGCACTGCAACTCCGGCAGCTCACCGAACGCCACCCGGATTTCCTTGCACTGAAAATGCAGCTCGTCCGCCTCTACGCCAGCATCGACCGACACGACGACGCCGCAAAGATCGCCGTCCAAGCCATGCGCGACTTCCCCGCCGAATACGAGCCCGCCTGGCTCGCCGCCGAAGCCTACGCCGCTGCCGGCCAATGGATGGAATCCCTCCGCGCCGCCGAAAACTGGCGCAATCGCGTGCTCGGACGCGCCGAAGGCGCCGACCTGCTCATCGCGGAAGCACAAATCCGGCTCGGCGAAAGCTCCCGCGCCCTCGAAACCCTTCGCCCGTATGTCGACAGCCCCGGCGATACCGCTCAGGCCGCCTACTCCCCGGCGCTCGTCCAGCAGGCCCGCGCCCTCATCACCGCCGGACAGCCCGCCGAGGCCGCCGCGCTCCTGCAACCCCGCCTGACCGCCTCCGCCGACAGCGACGACGCCCGAAAAGCCGCCACCCAATGGCGCATGGCCTGGGTGCGCCTGGCCGCCTCCGAAATCAAGGACGACCCCACCGCCGCCGAATGGCTCCTCCAGGTCACCCCCCATATCCCCGACGCCGAACCCGGCGAACGCCTCATGCTCGCCTCCGGCTGGTACGCCCTCGCCAACCGCAACGCCGCCCCCGATAATCCCAGCCGGCAAAGCGCCCGCGCCACCCTCGACGCCCTCGCCGCACAGCCCGCCGCCGACGCCAAACTCTTCTTCGACCTCGCCGTCGTCGCCGACCTCGGCAAAGACTACGCCCAGGCCGAAACCTGGTACCTCCGCGCCCTCGACGCCGACCCCGCACTCGCCGTCGCCCGGAACAACCTCGCCATGCGCTACGTCCTCGAAGAACGCCGACTCGACGACGCCCTCAAACTCGCCCGCGAAGCCGTCCAGGCCGAACCCGAAAACGCCAGCTACCACGACACCCTCGCCCAGGTCCAGGCCGCACTCGGCAACTACGACGACGCCATCCAGTCCCTCACCCGCGCCGCCGAACTCCAGCCCGGCCAGCGCAAATGGCGCGACAACATCGAAGTCATCCGGCAGCGGCAGCAGCAAACCACCAGCGAAACCGGGAAATCCGGGCCGGCCTAAGCCCGGCCCCGCGACGAAAAGAGCTCCGACAGCGTCATCACGTTCAACCCTTCCCGCGCCGCCGCGTCCAGCAGCAGCCCCGTGGTCTCTAGCACAAACGCTTCCCGCTCCGGACCCCGGTCGAAATCGTGCATCAGCACCACCCCGCCCCCCGCGCG
>JAAYAQ010000449.1 GCA_012719295.1 Candidatus Hydrogenedentota bacterium
GCCGGCGCGTCGCCATGCACAAACACGATGTTCTTCGGGTTCAGATGCTCGATCAGACGCCGGAGGTCTTTCCGCGACGCATGCGCGCTGAAATGGAACCGCTGCCGGTTGGCGAGCCGGATGTTCACGGAGCGGCCCGGCGTTTCAAAGGGCATCTTGTCGCCCGTGTTGGCGTGCAGCAACCGGTACCCCAGCGTATCTGGATCGAGGTACCCCACGAAGAAGATGCCGTGCCGCGTCGACCGCACCATCTCCTTTGCGATCATGGCCGACGGCGTGTTCTCCACCATCATCCCCGACGTCGCCACGATGATGCACGGTTCCTCGAGCAATTCGTCGACCGCGTCCGGCTCCCAGACGTTGCCGACGCGCTCAAATTCATCGAGCGGGCGCAGGTTCGCCTGCGGCCCGAGATAGTCCAGGTTATCGCTGTAGATCTCATAGATCGCCCGGCCCAGCCCCGACGAATACACGGGCACGCGGGGAATCATGCGCGAACGCTTCAGGCGCGCGATGATATTGAGGATTTCCTGGTTCCGGCCAAGCGCGAACGCCGGCACGAGCACCACCCCGCCCGACTCCAGCACCTGCGTCATGGCCGCGGCAAACCGCTCGATCTCGTCTTCGTAGCTCGGTTCGTCGTCCGATTCCTGGGCGCCCCGCGTGCTCTCGCAAATCAGCGTGTCGACCTGGATCGCCTCCTCGAGCAGATCGTGGCCGCGCATCAACTCCTGATGCGTAAGACAGATGTCGCCGGTGTAAAACACGGTGTGCCCGGGAAACTGCAGCAGAATGCACGCGCTGCCCAGCACATGCCCCGCGGACCGGAATTCCGCGCGCACCGGGCTCTGGTACGTCAGCGCGAACTCGTAATCCATCTCCAGGCCGTCCGTCCGCCGCAGGGCAAACCCCACATCGTCGTGACCATACAGGGGATACCCGCGCACGCCCTGGTTCCGCTCCAGCATCTCCATCACCGACACGCTATTGTGAAGCATGCGGTCCATGATGGATACGGTCGGGCGCGTCGTGTACACGAAAAGCCCCGGAAACTGGCGGAGAAGATAGGGCACCGCCCCGCAGTGATCAACATGCCCGTGGGAGACCAGCGCCACGTCCGGCGGACGCGTCAGGATGGACAGATCGGGCAGCGCGTCGCGGCCTTCTTTCTTGGGATGGAGGCCGCAATCCAGGATGATGCCCGTGTCGGCTCCACTCACAAAATAACTATTCGCGCCGATTTCCGTGCCACCGCCTAAAACGGTGAATTCAACAGTGCTCACGTAAGAATCCTCACACCCGGGGATTTTAGCCTCCGGCGCGAAAGAGGTCAACCTGGCAGCTTTGGGAGCGCCGCCTGCGCCGCGGCCCAGCACCGGCCGTCAACCCGGCCGGCCGCGGGAACCGTCACAGAAACTCCGCCCGCGTGTGATCCATCAACTCAAACAGATTGTAGCCCAATTCCCGCATCAGCAGGTCCAGACGCACGATCGGCAGGCCGAGGACGTTTTGATAGCATCCGGAATACCCCGCCACCAGCAGGCTCCCGGGGCCGTCCACGGTGTACGCGCCCGCCCGGTCAACCGGGCGCACCGCGTGTACAAAATGCGCGATCTCCTCGTCAGACAGGGCACGAAACGTCACGTCCGTGCGTTCCACCCCCTGCGCGGCCGCCCCGGTCTCGGTATCGACCAGCGCCAGGCCCGTGAGTACCGCATGCGTGCGCCCCGACAGACGCGCCAGCATCCGGCACGCCTCGTCGAGGCCGGCCGGCTTGCTGAGCGTCTGGTCTCCAAGAAACACCAGCGTATCCGCCGCAATGACCAGCGACGGATCCGGCAGACGCCGCGCCACCTCGTCGCGTTTCGCGCAGGCGTTGGCCACGACGAGCTGCTCGGGCGGCAGGCCGTCGTCGATTTCAGGAGCCCCGCTGGTCACCACGTCAAAATCGAGGCCCAGGGCCGCCAACAGGGCGCGCCGGCGCGGCGAGGCCGATGCAAGCACGAGCCGCTTCACGGCGCCGGGATCTCTTCCGAGGGGATGGGAATGTCAATCACGGCCGGATCCCGGGGCAGGAGCAACCCGCCCGCGGGCGCTTCTTCATAGGTTTCCTGGTTCTCGATGATGACGGTGCCCTCGGGGATCGAGAACTGGGTCTGCCCCGGCTCCACCGCCTCGTTAACCCGATATTCCGACATCCGGATTTCCACCCGCGAATTGGCGTCGTTGACTACGATCACCCGCGTCGGAAGGTAGTCGGTCTCGCGAAGATACAGGTACACCGCCTCAAACGCCGCCGCCGGGCCCGCGGACGCCGCTTCATCTTCAGATTCCCGCTTCCTGGGGCGCAGCAAGAGTCCCTTCACCGCGCCTTCCTTGACCTCCGGGATGAACAGCGATACGTCAAACGCTTCCCGCAGGCGCTTAAAATCCTTGGCAAACCCCATGTAGAGCGCTTCCGTGGCCGGATCGTCTTGCAGGTCGTCGATCTGGAGCTGTTCCATGTCCTCGTCGTACCGGTACAGGCGCAGCGCGTCGATCAACAAGTCGGTTTCGGAGGACTCGTCGTACCGGAACACGATCCGCTTCGGATGGACAAACAGCATCGTGCCCCTGGCTTCAAACACGCCGTCCGTCGTCACGTTTTCCCGTTCAATGCGGGCCTGCACCACGCGGATGGCGTCGCGCCGCGCGGAGAGCTCCTCCAGAAACGCATCCACGTTTTCCGGCTCAACCGCCGCGAAAACGGTCCACAACAGCATCATCACGGCGCGGCATCCTCCCTGGGCGCCGGGGGTTTAGGCTCCGGCGGGTCTACAGATGAATCCGCGGGGCAGGGCCGGGGTTCCACCGCCGGCGCCGCGGGGCGGTCCGCCGGCACGCCGGGCGAAAACGACGCAAACCCGCCCAGCTCCGACTCCGGACCGCTGGTATCATCCGCAATATTGACGACCGGCAGATCTGTATCTTCATCTTCCTCGCCGGCGTCGTTCGCCACCCCCGCGTCAAAGAAACTCGCCGACACCCCTTCCTCCTCCGGAATCAGGCTGTCGAGCAGGCTTTTGTGCGTCTCGAGAATCGCCAGCATCTCCCGCCGCATCCGGCTGCGCTGCTGCTCGAGCACATGAATGTCGCGCACCAGTTTCCGGGGCAGTTTCGCGGCCGCAAGCTGGGCCTGGGCCTTCTTCAGCCGCGCTTCCTCGATCAGCGACTCGGCCTCGCGCTTCGCCGATGCCAGAATGTCCTCGCTGAACTTCTGCGAACTGACCAGCGCGCTGCGCAGGGTCTTCTCGACCTCCCGGTACTCGTCTATCGTGGCGCGCTGTTCGTCGACCTTCTCCCTGAGATGCCGGATCTGCCCCAACAGACGGTCCACGATATCCGCCACGCGCTCCAGAAACGCGTCCACCTCGCGCGCATCGTATCCGCCCAGCATCGCGCGCTTGAAATCCTGGTTATAGATGTCGCTCGGCGTGATGGCGATATCCTCGCCCAGTGCATCCACGAGCATCCGATCCTTCTTCACGGTCCCCGAGTCTTCTTTTTTATCGTTCATTTAACGCCCCAGCTCCCGCGAACGGGCCGCCGCCGCCGCGACACCCGCCCGGATGACCTCTTCAAACCCGTGTTCCCGAAACGCGCGCAAGGCCGCTTCCGTCGTGCCCCCTTTCGAGGTCACCCGCTCGCGCAACACGCCCGCCGACTCGCCCGATTCCATCAGAAGCCGCCCCGCGCCCAGCGCCGTCTGTTTCGCCAGTTCCGTCGCCTGCGCTTCCGTCAGCCCCTCTTCCCGGGCCGCGCGCACCAGGCACTCCACCAGGTAGAAAAAATACGCCGGACCGCTCCCGCTCAGCGCCGTCACCCCGTCCATCGCGCTCTCCGGCACCACCTCAACCAGCCCCACCGACTCGAACACGGCCTTCGCAAATGCGATGTCGTCCTCGCGGCAATTCCGGCCCGGGGCAATGGCCGACGCACCCGCACCCACCAGCGCCGGCGTGTTCGGCATGACCCGGACCACCCGCACGTTCGTGCCCAGACGCTCCTGGAAAAACCCCGTCGACAGCCCCGCGCAGATCGAAATGACCAGCGTGCCCGAGTCAAACGAGCCCGCCAGCGGTTCCAGGGCTTCCAGCGCATGCTGCGGCTTCACGGCCACCAGAAGCGCATCGCTTGCCTCCGCGAGCGCCCCCGCCGAGTCCGCCACCCGCATACCCATCGCCTGCGCGGCCGCACGCTTCGCGTCGTCAACGTCAAACGCGGCCAGGTGCTCGGGCCGCATCGTATCCCGCTCGATCAGCCCGCCCGCGATGGCCCGGCCCATATTCCCGAATCCCAGAAACCCCAACCGCTTATCTATGGCCATGGTTCGTGCCTTTCTCTTCCGGCGCCACTGCCGCATCGCGAATCACCGCGACTTCATCGCAATCCGGAAACTTCGGACACCGCACACAATCGCGGAACACCTTGCTGGGAAGCTCATGCTTGTCAATGACCAAAAACCCTTCCCGCTCGAAAAACGCCGGCAGACGCGTAAGCGCATACACCTTTTCCACTTCCAGGCCCCGCGCATCCTCGAGGCAGGCCCGAAGCATCGCCGCGCCCACCCCCGTGCGGCGGCGATCCTCATGCACCACCAGTGACCGCACCTCCGCCAGGTTCTGCATGTCCACATGCAGCGCGCAACACCCCAGAATTACGCCGTCTTCCTCATACACATGGAAATCGCGCACGTTTTCGCACAACTCAATCAACGTTCGCGGCAACAGCGCATCGGTGCCAACGCCCCGGTCAATCAAGACCTTCACCTTGGCCATATCGCTCAGCCGCGCCTTGCGCAAGCACCCCGCATCCAGCGTCCGAACGGCATCGGGTTCCGAAACACTCATCGAATCCGGCTCCTGAAAACTGCCCCTGTCATAAGACACGCCGCATAGTCTAACACACGCGGACCCGATTTCCCGCATCACGGCCCCC
>JAAYAQ010000076.1 GCA_012719295.1 Candidatus Hydrogenedentota bacterium
CTGGATTCCTGCTTGCGCGGAATGACGGGGAAGTCGAGCCTGCCTCTACCGTGACCCGTGCCCATCCCGTCTCCCCTGCGGAAGCAGGGGTCCAGTGTGTATTTACACAGTCCTCCTCGTGAGGGCTACTGGATCCCTGCTTACGCAGGAAAGACGTTGAAAAACGCCGTTTCCTCATCCGGCCGCAGGCGTACTGGATTCCTGCTTGCGCAGGAAAGATGTTGAAAAAACGGGAATGGCCGGATTACAGCAGCTGGATGATGTCCAACTCGAGGTCGGGGACGTAGTAGTCGAGGAATTCGCCCAACCCTTCGACGCGGTAGTGCTCGTGTTGTCCGGGTATCAGCACGGCTTGTGCGACATCGATGGTGTGTGTCTTCTGGCCAACGTCTACGGCGAGGGGGCCCGATTTTGCCAGGAGAATATGAAACGAATCGCCGCGGGTGTCGCGTTTGTAGCAACCACGACACGCGATATGATCTGCGGCGAACTGGCGGCAGGCGGCCAGGACGGTCCGCTCGGCGCCATCTTCCGCGTGGCAGGCCAGGGGAGCAGCCTCTCCGCCGTGGGGCGAACCAAAATGGATGGCCTCGAGAGCCTTTTCGAGGTGCAGTTCGCGGGGCTTGCCATCGCTGCCCAGGCGGCCCCAGTCGTAGATGCGGTAGGTCAGGTCGCTGTTCTGCTGAATTTCGGCCAGCACAATCCCGCCGCCGATGGCATGGACGGTTCCGGCCGCAACGAACACCGACGTGCCCGCCTGGACGGGGAACCGGTTCAGCAGGGTTTCGACGCTGCCGCCGGATACGGCATGAGCGAAGGCTTCGCGGCCGACCGCGGGGTCGAGGCCGCAGATTAGCTCGCTGCCGGGATCGGCCTGGAGGACGTGCCACATTTCGGTCTTGCCGACATCGGGCTCGCCGAGACGTTTCGCACAGTCATCGTCCGGATGCACCTGGACGGACAGGCTCTCGGCGGAGTCTAGGAGTTTGAGCAGGAGCGGAAAGCGACCGGAGGGTGTGGGACGGGCGGTGGCGCCGAGCAGGGCCTGAGCGTCCGCGGCGAGGAGGTCCTGCAGGGTGCGGCCTGCAAAGGGTCCTTCGGCGATAACGCTTTCATCGCCCGGATGATCGGAGATGAGCCAGGCTTCGCCAATGCGGACGTTTTCGGGCACGGGCTTCCCGTAGAGCGCCCTCAATTTGTGTCCGCCCCAGATGCGCTCGTAATAGCGTTCGGTAAACCGGAGAATGTCCCAGTCCAGCGCGCTCATCTTCCGTCACCTCTCCTGTTTTCCGCGCATCCGATTGTTATACCGTACGAAAACACAGAACGCCATCCCGGTATTGGGGGGTAACCCGGCCTTCTTCTTCGAGCAGTTCCAGATGGCCCACGGCGGCGGAGAGCTGAAGGTACATCTGCGTGACATCCGCGCGCGGGAAGAGTCCGCGGGCCACTTCGTAGACGGACAGCGGCTGCCGGCCCAGGAGGGCGAGGATGCGCGCGCTGCGGCTGTCCATGCGCTTGAACAGGGAGTCGATGACGGCGCGGTGGTCGCGGATGGGATCGCCGTGACCGGGGTAACAGACGTCGAGATCGAGCGCATGGGTCTTGCGCAGGGAATTGCGGTACTGGACGAGACTTCTGGTGCGCGGCTGGCCGGGGCTGGGCCGCCGGAGGAGGGGATTCGGCGTCATCGTGGCGAGCACATGATCACCCGTGAACGCGGCGCGCTGGCGGGGGTTCACAAAGAGGATGTCTCGCGCGGAATGGCCCGGCACGTGGCAGACCGTGTACGGGCCGACGGTCTGGCCCTCATCGGCGCCGCGATCCACGGCCGCATCGGCGGCATAGTCGCGAAAGGTCTGCTGCTCGGCGGAGGCTTTCTCGATGACGTCGGGAGGCGTGCCGAACTCGCGCATGATCTCCAGGGCGAACCGATGCGCCTCGTCGTGGTTGTCTTCGAGATTCAGGCGGTGATGCGTCGCGTCCGGATGGGCATAGACCGTGAAGTCCGCGCAGGCGCGCAGGCGTCCCAGCAGGCCGACATGATCGATGTGGGTGTGGGTGAGCAGCACCACCTCGAGATCGCTCAGGGCAAGCGCTTCCCGCTTGAACGCGGCCCGCAGCGCCTCAAACGCCTCGCCGGTATTGACCCCGGCATCGATCAGGGTAAGGGGGGTGGACTTGACGAGGAACACATTGACCGGCCCCACGCGGAACGGCGTCGGCAACGCTATGGGGACGATCTCCGGGCCGTTCATCGCTCGGACAGGGCAGCCACGTAGGCGTCGTAACTGCGTTTCATCTGCGCGACCGAATCGCCGCCGAATTGCTCGATGAAAAACTGCGCCAGCACAATAGCCACGGCGTGTTCCGCGATGAGGGCGAGGGCGGGCACGGCGCAGGTGTCGCTGCGTTCGACGAGGGCGGCGTCGGGTTGCCTGGTTTCGATGTTGACTGTGCGAAGGGGGCGCATGAGTGTCGAGATGGGTTTCTTGACGATGCGGACCAGCAACTCCTCGCCAGAGGACATGCCGCCTTCCGTGCCGCCAAGATGGTTGGACGTGCGGACGTAATGGCTGCCGCCTTTCGGCGCTTCCGACCACACAATCTCATCGTGGTATGCGCTGCCGCGCAGATGAGCGCCCCGGAAACCGATCCCCACCTCGACGCCTTTCACCGCCTGAATGCTCATCATGGCCTGCGCGATGGCCGCATCCAGCTTACGGTCGGCCTGGGTGTGGCTTCCCAGTCCGGCGGGCAACCCCCACGCGCGCACCTCGATGATGCCGCCCAGGGAATTCTTGTCGCGTTTGGCCTGTCGGATGGCTTCGCGCATGCGCGTGCCCGCTTCGGCGTCCGCGCAACGCACGTCGGACGCCATGGACCGCTCGCGCAGCTCGGCGGTGGGGATGCGGTCCGTGTCGGCGGCGGCCTCGCCGATCTGCACGACGTGCCCGACCATATCCACGCCGAATTCGGCGAGCAACTTGCGGCAGAGGGCGCCGGCGGCCACGCGCGCGGCGGTTTCGCGCGCGCTGGCGCGTTCGAGGATGTTGCGGCAATCGTCGTGTTCGTATTTGAGCGCGCCGACGAGATCGGCGTGGCTGGGCCGGGGCCGCACCACCTTCCTGGCGCGCTCGCCGGTGGAGGGTTTCCAGGGGTCCATGGCGCTTTCCCAATTTTTGAAATCGCGGTTCCAGACCGCGAGGAGGATCGGGCTGCCCAGGGTTACGCCGCCCCGAATGCCGGAGAGCACGTCCACCTCATCTTTCTCGATGCGCTGGCGGCCGCCGCGGCCATATCCCTTCTGGCGTTCGGCCAGCCAGAAGTTGATGTCGTCCGGCTGGACCCGAACGCCCGCGGGGAAGCCGTCGAGGAACGCGAAGATCCCGCGTCCGTGAGATTCACCTGCCGAGTAATAGCGAAGCACGATGTCCATCCTTCGTTTGGGGCTGCGTCACAACGAGGGCGGCGCAAGCAGGGTATTGAAGTAGAAGCCAATGATGGCCGGTCCGGCCAGCATGACGATGACGCCCGCGAGCGCCAGATAGGGGCCAAAGGGAAGATAGTGCCCTGATGCGGGCCGGCCGGCCGGTTCCTCGCCGGAATCCTCGGTTGGGCCGCCCGGCGCCGGGTTGCGTTTTCCGGCCAGGATCATGAGGATGCCGACAAAACTCCCGATGAACGCGGCGATGACGATGATCAGAATCGCGCCGTACAGCCCGAAAAATGCGCCGAGCATGGCGTTCAGCTTGACGTCGCCGAAGCCCATGCCGGGTTTCTTGAGCAGGAGCAGGGCGCCCTTGTCGAGGGCGTACAGCACGCCCCCGCCCACGACCACCCCGAGCAGGGAGTTGAACACGGGCATTTCAAAAGGCCCCATGACCGCCAGGCCGCTTTTCGGGTAGAGCATAAACAACACCGACGTCGCAATCCCCACCGGAATGCCGGGCAGCGTGACCTCGTCGGGGATGGTCCAGTCCGTCAGGTCGACGAACGTGACGAGCACGAGCGCGGCCGAGAGCAGCATGTAAATCGGCGTGGCGATGGCGATGCCAAAACGCCAGAACACCAGCAGAAACAACACGCCCGTGATCGCTTCCACCAGGGGATATTGCCAACTGATGGGCTGGCCGCAATGGCGGCACTTGGCGCCCAGCACGAGCCAGCTCACGACAGGGATGTTGTCGTACCATGCGATGGGATTGTCGCACTTCGGGCATTTCGAACGGGGCTTGACGACCGACAGCCCGCGCGGCAACCGGTACACGCATACGTTGAGAAAACTCCCGATCATGCTTCCCAGAACAAACGAGAAGACCGCCAGAAGCGCGTTCAAGGCCTGCAGGTTTTCGTCCATTTATTCCCCACTTACCACAAGTTCCGAGATTAACAGCGACGGGGCGCCACACGACCCCAGAAAACGCAGATCATTGCCCACGGCGGCCACCGCGTTCAAGAGCGGGCGAAGATTGCCCGCGATCGTCACGCCGCGCACGGGGGTAGTCAACTCGCCGGCTTCAAAGAGCAGTCCCGTGACCCCGAAGCTGAAATCCCCCGAGATGGGGTTGGCGGAATGCATGCCCAGGGCCTGCGTCACATACAGGCCGCGGGACGCCTTCGCGAACAAGTCGTCCTGAGCCGCGACGCCGGGGGCGATGAACAGGTTTGACGGGCCCACCTCGGGCGGGCTGCTGAAGCCCCGTGCGGCGTTGGCCGTGGGCCTCTCCCCCATCTCTGACGCGGTTTGCACGTTGTGCAGATACCCCCGCAGACAGCCCTTCTCGACGAGGACAGTCCGCCGGGCCGGGGTGCCCTCCCCGTCGAACGGGGCCCGGCCCACAGCCTCGAGACAATCATTCTGGTCCACGATAGTGATGCAATCCGCGCCGACGGACTCCCCGGCGCGGCCCGCGAACAAGGATTTGCCTTTGAGGACGTTGTCGGCCCGGAAGGCTGAGGCGAGCAGGGCGAGGAACCGGGTGGCCACGGCGCGGTCCAGCACCACGGGCATGGCGCCGGTCGCGCAGGGTTTGCCGCCGAGTTTGCGGGTGGCGTCTTGCGCGCAGCTTCGGGCCACCCACTCCGGGCGGAGACCGTCGAAGGTGCTGGCCAGGTCGAACTCCCAGCCGTTCTCGGAATCAACGCCCTCCCGGGCGGCCACGGCGTCCGCGGAACAGCTGAAATAGGCGTTGCGGTACCGGCGGCGCACGCCCGCGGAGTTCACGAGCGCGAAGTCGACCAGGCTGTCGCTGTACGTGGCGCGTTCAACCATGGTGATCCGCGGGTCGGCCGCCAGCGTGGCCCGTTCCAGGTCTTTGGCAAACGCGATCCGGGTCTCGACGGGCACGCTCGCGGGCGCCTGCGCCGACCAGTCGACATCGAGTAGCCCGGTTTCGCGGCAGATGCCGCCGTGCGGTTCGGGGTCGTTGCTCGCGGCGTTGTTCCAGGCATTGCGGACCGTGGTCTCGACGGGTTCGTCGGAAGCGGTGGTGTAGGCGAAGCCCATGCGCTTGTCGGGTGTGAACAGACGGACCCCCATGCCGCGGGCGGTCGCGGAGGCCAGGGTTTCGATCTCGCCCCGGGACACCTCGACCTCAAAACTCCGGCTTGTGGCCTCGAGGGCTTCCGCCTCGACCGCCCCGCAGCGCAGGGCGCACTCAACGGCATCGGCCAATCGCTGGTCTTCCACAAGCATGCCCTCAGTCTTCAGGCGTGTTTCGCCGCGTCCGCAAGCGATTTCGCGAACTCGCCCACTTTCGGGGCCGTTTCCGGCGAATCGCCCAGTTCCCCAATCATGCGGACAATCGCGCTGCCCACGATCACGCCGTCGGCATAGCGGGCGATTTCCGCGGCGTGTTCCGGTTTCGAGATGCCAAACCCGACCGCTACCGGCTTGTCCGTATGCTGTTTGATCTTCGCGACCATGGCGCGCACATCCTCGCCGACCCGCGCCTGTTCTCCCGTGACGCCCGTCCGGGAAACATAGTAGACGAAACCGGTGCAATGCCGCGAGACCGTCTCGATCCGTTTGTCCGTGCTTGTGGGGGCCAGCAAAAAGATGGTCGCGATGTCGAGCGCGTCAAGAGACGCCTTGTACTCGCCGGCCTCCTCGGGGGGCAAGTCGACGCAGAGCACCCCGTCGACCCCCGCATCGCGGCAATCCGGTCCGAACCGGTCCAGGCCGTAGGAATGTACGGGATTGAAGTACGTGAACAATACGATCGGCACGTGGCTGCGCTGCCGGAGCATCTTGACCATGCCCAGCACATCGCGCAGCGAGGCGCCGTGGCGCAGGGCGCGCAGGGCGGCCTCCTGGTTTACGGCGCCATCGGCCAGCGGGTCGGAAAACGGGATGCCCAGCTCGACCACGTCCGCGCCGGCCTGTTCCAGCGCCAGGACGATCTCCGCCGTGCGTTCGAGGGTCGGGTCGCCCGCGGCAATATAGGGGATGAAGGCCTTCCGGCCCTGGCGCCGCAATTCCTGAAAACGCGCTTCTATCCGGTTCACAACAACTTTTCCCCCGGCAGCAAGTATCGGGCTGCCTGCTGTACGTCCTTGTCTCCCCGGCCGGACATGTTGATGACGGCGATCTGGTCCCCGGGGAGTTGCGGGATCAGTTTCTGGGCGTACGCGAGGGCATGGGCGCTTTCCAGCGCCGGGATGATGCCTTCGAGTTCGCTGGTCAACTTGAATGCGGCCAACGCTTCGTCGTCGGTGGCGCTCACATACTCGACGCGTCCCTCGCGGCGCAGGAAGGCGTGCTCGGGTCCGACGCTGGCGTAGTCCAGCCC
>JAAYAQ010000450.1 GCA_012719295.1 Candidatus Hydrogenedentota bacterium
AGTGCTCATTGCGTACGACATCGCCGCGAAATAAGAGACCCGGCCAGGCCGGCGGATTCACACTCATTGAATTGCTGGTGGTCATCGCCATCATCGGCATTCTGGCCGCGATCCTTCTGCCCGCTCTCGCCCGCGCCCGCGAGGCCGCGCGCCGCGCGAGTTGCCAGAACAATCTCAAACAGATGGGACTCGTCTACAAAATGTATGCGGGCGAATCGGGCGGCCTGTTCCCCCGCATTCATGGCGACCAGCTCTGGGGAGCGGCCGTGCCGGCCGCGTGCACGGACGGCAACCTCCGGGCCAGCCTGGCGCCCCACATACCCGCCATCTTTCCCGAGTATCTGTCCGATCTCAACGTGTTGATCTGCCCGTCGGATCCCGAGGCCGGCGCCGGCAACCCCCTGTTTGTCATGGAGAGCCTCCCCGGCCAGGTGTGCCCGTACGAAGGGCTCCCTTCCAAACCCGACAGCAGCTACCTCTACTACGGCTACCTGATCAACAAGGTCTCCGAGGCCGACCCGGCGTTCGACGTCGCCATGTTCGGTTTTCCCTCGGCCATGGTTTCCGCTCAGATGGCCTACCTCATGGCATGCCTGTCCTATCTGCCCCCCACGTTTAACGGTGTCCTGGGCGACCACGACCCCGTGAACGATTCGCTGTTGGACGGCGACATCAACAACGCCGCGGTTCACGGCATGTTCGCCGCCATGGCAACGCCGCCGGGTGCGACCCTCGGAAATGGCGGCGACGCAACGATCTACCGGCTTCGGGAGGGGGTCGAACGATTCGTCATCACCGACATCAACAGCCCCGCCGCTTCCGCTACCGCCCAGAGCGCCATGCCCGTCATGTGGGACGTGGTCTCGGCCACCACCACGGCCAGCGCCCAGTTCAACCACATTCCCGGCGGCGCCAACACGCTTTACATGGACGGCCACGTGGAGTTTAACCAGTATCCCGGAGAATTCCCCGCATCCCGGTCGTTTGCCGTCCTGGGCGCCCTGTTCAGCCTGGGTGAATAAGCCCGGCACGACGCACACGCGCGCTCGCCACACTGACCGCGCGGAGCTTTCCCGGGCCGCCCGGGAGACGGCGCAGGTCCGCAAGGTTCACCGGGCAACGATTTCGACCGGGATCGCCGGCAACGTGCCGGCGGGCACGCGCTGCATCTTTCTGGCCGCGCCCTTTCCCGAAGGTCGTTCCACATAGGCCTCGACAATGACGTTGTCCGACAGACCGGCCGCCGCCCCCGCCTCCGCGGTCAGCACGAACGCCAGCCCCTCCGGGACAACCTGCATCTCTCCGAGCGCCAGGCCCGCCGGCGGGTCGACCAACGCGAGTTTCACCGTTCTGCGCACAAGGGGTTGCGGGGCCTTCACGCGCACCTCCGCGCTGCCGCCCGCGGGGATCTGAACCGCCGCGTTGTCGACGAGCGCCACCCGCCCGGCGCCTTGCCTGCCGCCCCGCACCGCCACCATGAATTCTCCGGCAGGCGCCAGATGCCGGTACAGGAACGCCTGCATCAGCTCGTCGGCAGGGAGCGCCCGCCGGCGGACCTCACGCCCGCCAATCATGGCGCGCCCCTCCAGTTGAATCGCCACAGGGCCTTCGGACGCCCGGGCCGGGGCGCTCAGCGTCATCCAAATGCTGCGTTTCCCCGCCGGAATTCGGCCCCCGCTCAGCACAAAGCCTTCCGGCGCGTTGTTCAATACCATCTCAATTTCGCCGTCAAAACCGTCCCGCCGCAACACATGCACACACACCGGTACCGCGAGCCCGGCGCTTGCATTCACGCTTGCCGGCGTCACACGCAACGCGAAATCCGGTTCCGGCGGTCCGACCCGAAGCCGGTACGCGTACGCACTGCCCCCCTGCCCCTGCGCATCGGCGATCTCGACATAGTACGTGCCGTCCGCGGGCAATTCGGTCCGCAGCCACGAATCCGCGTCGTGGGTCAGCAGACCGCCCAGACGGTACAGGTACTCGTCGTTGTCCTCGAAATCGTCGTTCCAGGCCACCACGGCGCCCGAGGCGTCAATCACCCGCACCAGCGAATCCAGAGGCGAACGCAGCCGCCGCCCCTGCACCTCCGCCACAAGCGCGTCGCCTGCCCGCCCCTCGATCGCGAAAACGTCCACGTCGCCGGGGGCGTCGATGCGGCCATTGACGATTCGCGGCACGGCAATCGCCTGCGCGGCAACCGCCGCATTGTTGGGCTCGGCTTCAAGACTCTCCTCGAGCGTGTCTACGGCATACAACACGGCATTGGAGACGCCATCCCCGTGTTCCAGAACCGTGCTTCGCACATGTTCCACGCCATAGTCGGTGTTCAACCGCAGTGTATCCGCAGGCAGGTTCCACCCGTCGACTTTCGCGGCGATTGTGTCCCCCGCGCGCCCGCCCAGCGGGAACATGCTCGTGATGAACGGCTGTTCGCCGACCGAAATGCGATACACAAAATCCTCCCGGCCACGGAAGATCGAATCGCGGATTTCCAGATGGTATACCCCGTCCTTCGGGATCTCGTAATGCAGCACCGGGTCCGGATCAAACCGGAAATCATCCACATAGGCCACTTCGTTACCCCGGGCATCGTACAGCGTCAACGCCGCCTGAAACCACCCCGGGACCGCGTCCGCAAGGTACGGCGCCAGGCTCCGCGCGTGCGTCTCAATGACCAGGCTCTGACCGCCGCGGCACCGCAGTGCGAACCGGTCCACATCGCCCGGCAGAATCTGGCCGTTCAGCAGGACCGGCAGCTCCAATGGCCTGGTTTTCTCGGCCCTGGCGCCCGGCCGCGGATCGTTGGGCTCCAGTTCCTGCACCTCCGGCAGCGTATTCACCTCGAACACCATGGGATTGGTGAGCCCTCCCGCCGTCTGGAGGCGGATCTCCCGCGGACCCGGCCGGGCGCCGGGCTCGATACGCACCTCGATGCGCACCATTTCCGCAATTTGCGGGTTCAACTGCTTCTTACTGAAATTGGCGAGAAGGTGCTGCAGATGCGCCAATTCCCGCAGGCTCATCCCGTCTATCCGGTCCAGCAACGGGTGGCCGGGCAGCTTGACCGGCTCTTCCCCGCCCGGCGGCGCGGCACTCGCCTCGTCGGACGTGTCCGTTTCAGCAGCCGGCACGGCCGTCGCGGTTCGGTTCTTTTGTTCCGCCAGCCGCTTGTCGCGCGCCAGGGCCATCCGCCGCGCAATCTCCTTGCGTTCGTCGCCGTTCAGGTTCCGAATCGGACGGTAGTACTCCACCGCAGTCGCCCGGATTCCGTCGCCCGACGCGCACACGTCCCCGTTCGCGCCCCTCAGATTCTGGCCCCCGGCAATGACTTCCAGCGTCGCGCCCGCCTGCCCGCCGGCCGGGTACAGGTAGCCGATGTGCGGCTCACGTTTCGCCTCCTGGCCCAGAGCCGCCGGCGCCAGGAATGCCGCGGCAACAACAACCACGCGTACACATGTCCGCATTGTCCAATTCCTCGTGTGCTCAGATGAGTTCGCGCAGACGGCCGCCGCTCGGCGCCCCGTCTCCCGGCTCCGGCAAAACCCGCAGTTCCAGACCCCGCGGATTCGGCAGCGGCCCGTCCGGGTCGATCCCGAGCAGTTCATACATGGTCCCGATGAGGTCCAGCGGATACACCGGCCGTTCCGCCACCTCTTCCCCCCGTGCGTCGGAGACGCCAAGCACCCGCCCTCCCTTGAATCCGCCGCCCGCGACCACCGAGCAAAAACACGCGCCGTAATGCTGGCGGCCGCCGTTCCACGGAGCGCCCCACTCCACCTTTGGACTTCGCCCAAACTCCCCGCCCCACCACACGATCGTACTGTCCAGCAGCCCCCGGTCTGAAAGGTCCTGCAGCAGGGTCGCCATCCCCTGGTCCAGCTCCGGCAGTTTCCGTTTCATGATCTCGAAATGCTGCTTGTGCGTGTCCCATCCTTTGTAGTTGATCGTCACGTAAGGCACCCCGGCCTCGACCAGCCGCCGCGCCATCAGGCACGACTGGCCAAACGTGTTGCGGCCGTACCGGTCGCGCATCTCGCCGCCTTCCGCGTTTAAATCGAACAAGCGCCGGGCCTCCCCGAACATCAATCCGTAGGCGTTTTCCTCGCAGGCGTCAAGCCGCGCGAACGGCTCGTTTCCCGGCATGGCCCGGCCCAGCGAGTCTAAAGCATGCAGCAGGTCCCGCCGCGCCAGCTGACGGTCATCCGAGATGCCTTCCGCCACGATGCCTTCCACCACGAACGGGTCCCGGCTGGGATCGCCCCCGGTGGCAAACGGCTTGTACCGCTGTCCGAGCAGGCCCGCTTCCGAAAAACGGCCCTGCGGCTCCGTCAACACCACATACGGAGGCACAATCCCCGCATACCCGTGGTCGTACCCCTTGAACAGCGCCACCACCGCCCCCACGCACGGATACACCAGCCGGTCCGGGCGCCGACCCGTCTGGACAATGTACGAGGCCGTCTCGTGCGCGTTCACCCCGTGGGTCATGCTGCGGATGATCGCGTACTTGTCGGCCTGCTGCGCGAGCTGCGGCAGCGCGGCGTTGATCTGAATCCCGTCCACATTCGTCGCGATGGCCTGGCCCATCGGACCGCAATAATCGTTCCCCGCGTCCGGTTTCGGATCAAACGTGTCCAGATGCGATGGACCGCCCCACATCCAGATCTGGATAACCGACTTCGCGCGCGCATTCGCAGGCGCCGCGGCCGCAACCGGGCGCTCGCCGTTCATCAGCGCCAGCGCCGCGGCCCCAAGCACGCCGCGCCGCAACGCCGCCCGCCGCGTCATCCCGTGCCGTCTCCGCTGCGATTCCATAA
>JAAYAQ010000451.1 GCA_012719295.1 Candidatus Hydrogenedentota bacterium
GGCGCTTCCTGGAAAACGTCCTCGAGTCGCTGGCGCATCCCTTTTACGTCATTGATGCCGGGACATACGAGGTGCTGATGGCGAACGCCGCCGCGCGGTCCCATGCCGCCGAAGGACCGTCGACGTGTTACCAGCTCATCCACGGCCGCGATCACCCGTGCGACGGTGAAGAGCATGCCTGTCCCTTGCGGATCGTGAAAGAGACGCACGCGCCGGCCATCACGGAACACCGCCACCGGATGGGTGGGGGCGAAGCGCGGATCTTCGAGGTTCACGGTTACCCGGTTTTTGATGAAACGGGCCGCCTGGCGCAGATGATCGAGTATTCGCTGGACATCACAGAGCGCAAGAGCGCCGAGGCCGAACGCGAAAACCTGATACATGAACTCGAAACCGCGCTGCGGGAAGTCAAGACGTTGAGCGGCATGCTCCCGATCTGCAGTGCGTGCAAGAAAGTGCGCGACGACCAGGGCTACTGGAAACAGATCGAGGAATACATCAGCCAGCGCTCCGGCGCCCAGTTCAGCCACGGCCTGTGTCCGGACTGCATGGAACAGCTCTATCCCGAATGGGCCGGCAAGACGAAGCCGCGCGAGTGAGCGCGGCAGGGGACACGCGGGCGCACCGCCTGCGTTCTCCGGCGGCCTGGACCACGGGGCTGCCGCTCCGGGGGAAAGGGACCGGGCGGGGCGAAATCTGATACCATAGGATCGAAGTCGCCTGCAGCACGGAAAGGAGCATCTCATGCACGCGTGGCACGCCGCGGTTCTCCTGGGGGTTTCGCTGGTTGCCCTTCGAACGGGGACCGCAGCCGCCTCTCCCGGGCTTCCGCCCGCGGCCGGCGACGGGGACGCCCTCACGGCGATCACCGCCATGCGCGACTGGGAAACGCATCAGTTCACGACGTTCAACCCCGACACCCGGCAGAAGACCGTATCGGTGCCGGCGGGGAAACGGGTGACCCTGACCGAGGTGCGGGGCGAGGGCCATATCGCAAATCTGTGGATGACGTTTCCCGGCTGGTTCTGGCAGCACTGGAATACCGAAGCGCCGGTGGATCAGTCCATCCTGAAAACGCTGATCCTGCGCATCTATTGGGATGGCGCGGAAAAGCCCGCGGTGGAAGCGCCCGCGGCGGACTTTTTCGGGCTCGGGCTGGCGCAGGCGGCGAATTATGCGGCGCGGTATTTCGGCGCCTCGAGCGGGGGGTTCTTCTGCAAATTCCCGATGCCGTTCAAGCAGGGATTCCGCATTGAACTCGAGAATATGGACGCGAAGATCGACACCGGGGTCTTCATGAATGTGTTGTATCAGCTGAACAGCGGCGTGTCGGAGGGGGCGGGCTACTTTCACGCCCAGTTTCACACCGCGCGCAACCAGGGGCCCGACCCGGTGTTCATCGGCCAGTTCGAAGGCCGCGGCCATTACGTCGGATGCACCTTGTCGATGCAGGCCGAACCGCTGAACACCCTCGTGTATCTCGAAGCGCCGGAGTACATCTACCTGGACGACGATTGGGACCGGGCGCGAATCTTCGGCACGGGCCTCGAAGACTACTTCATGGGCGGATGGTATTTTCGCGAAGGCACGTTTGCCGGGCCGTATCATGGCCTGCCCATCAAGGACACGCTCGAGTCGAGCGTGGCCATGTACCGCGCGCATGAGGCCGACGCGATTCACTTCCAGAAACGGTTCCGCATGGAATTCGTGAACCCGTTCGACCCGGAGCGGCTCGCGCCGTACGCCTATTCCTCGGTCGCGTTCTGCTACCTCGACACGCCCGGCGGACAGGGGCCCGGCATTCCCGAACGCGACCGCTTGCTGTGCTGGTACCGCGTGAAGAACACCGACCACCAGAGCATTCCCTGAATGCGCGGCCAGCCGGAACTCTGACGCATGACGCTGATTACCATCGTGGGGATCGCCCTGGGGCTTGCCATGGACGCCTTTGCCGTGGCCATCGGGGCCAGCATCCGTCTCGGGCACGTATCCGCGCGGCAGGTGTTTCGCTTCGGATGGCATTTCGGCCTGTTTCAGGCGCTGATGCCCGTCATCGGATGGTATTTCGGGACGCATCTCGAGGACCTGATTGTCACCTGGGATCACTGGGTGGCCTTTGCGCTGCTGTCGTACGTGGGCGCCAAGGCCATCTGGGGCGCGCTCGCGGCGGACGGCGGCGGCGCCGATGCGCCCGCGATGGATCCCACACGCGGCTGGAGCCTGGTCACGCTTTCCGTGGCGACCAGCATCGACGCGCTCGCGGTGGGCATCAGTTTCAGCATCATCGCCGTCGATATCTGGTATCCCGCGGCAATTATTGGCATTATAACGGGTACACTGACCACCGTCGGCATGCTGTTCGGTGCGCGGCTGGGCCTGCGTTTCGGCCGGCGCATCGAGATCGCCGGCGGGGCTATACTGGTCGCCATCGGCGTGAAAATCCTGCTCGAGCATCTCCTGGCCGGATGATCCGGCACGGGCGAGGCGGAAGATCATGCCCGGCAGGGTTCGGGAGGCGGGCGGAGCGAACGGGAAAGACAATCGGCGTTGAAGGAAGGTTGTTTCGATGGAAGTGATTATCCGTGACACACGGGACCAGGCGGTATCGTTGGCGGCGGCCCTGATTGCGCGGGCGCTGGTGAAAAAGCCCAATCTGGTGCTGGGGCTGGCCACGGGCCGCACCATGGAATCGGTGTACGAACTGCTGGTGGCCATGTACGAGGACGACGGGCTGGACTTTTCGCTCGCCCGGACGTTCAACCTCGATGAATACGTGGGGCTGCCTCCGGAAGACCCCAATTCGTACCGGTTTTACATGAACAAGCACCTGTTTCACCGCGTGAACATCGATTTGCGCAATACCCATCTGCCCAATGGCATGGCCGAAGACATCGAGGCGGAATGCCGCCATTACGAGGAGGAAATCTGCGACTGCAACGGCATCGATCTCCAGGTGCTGGGCATCGGCCGCACGGGACATATCGGCTTCAATGAGCCGTTGTCCGCCATGCATTCGCGCACGCGCGCCAAGGCCCTGACGCCCGAAACCGTGGAGCAGAACGCTCCGTTGTTCACGGGAGGCACGCCGATGCCGCGCCGCGCGATCACCATGGGGGTGGGCACTATTCTGGAATGCCGCCGGTGCGTGCTGCTGGCAACGGGCAGGGAGAAGGCCGAGGTGATCGCCAAGGCCGTCGAAGGACCCGTTACGGCCATGATTTCCGCGACGGCCCTCCAATTGCACCCGAATTGCACGGTCATTGTGGACCAGGAGGCGGGCTCGCTGCTGCAGAATACGGACTACTACCGCTGGATTTTCGAGAATGAACCCGACTGGCAGCAGTACCATTAGCCCGGGATTTCCCGGCGGTTCGCGAACGTCCCCGGCTTCGCGGCCATGGCCACGGGGATGTTGCGTTCGTGATTTGTGGCATACTATGATTCAGCCGTCTGGCGGCCCGAAGGCGAAACGAAAGGATGTTTCATGAGTCATATCATGCTGGTCGATGACGACGTTGACCTCGCACAGCTCATTCGTACCAAACTGGTTGCGGAGGGAAACGAGGTCTCCGTCATCCATTCGGGCGATGGCGCCTTTGAGATGGCCAAGCAGGTGAAGCCGGATCTGATCATCCTCGATATCATGTTGCCGGGCGAGACGGGGTACCGCATCTGCAGACGGCTCCGCAAGGATCCCGAACTCTACAAAGTGGGCATCCTGATCCTGACGGCGCTGGGGGAAGAGCCGGAGGTGCTTCACGGACTGGAACAGGGCGCCGACGACTATTTGTCCAAACCCTTCAAGCTCGACCACCTGATGGACAAGATCGTTTCGCTGGAGGCCCTGCTCGAATCGTCGCAGCGGCGGCATGGCTCCACGGGGCTGCCGGGAACGGAAGCGATCAAGCGCGAGATCAACCATCGGCTGGCGCGGAACATGGCGCTCGCCTGCTGCTATATCGACGTGGTGGGGTTCAAGCCCTACTGCGCCATGACCGGTGCGAGCGGTCAGACCCGCGCCCTGGAATTCATCGCCCGCATGATCACCACGCTCACGCGGGACATGGGCGTGTATGAGAGCTATACCGCGCACCTTGGCGGCGAACATTTTGTGGTCATGCTCAATCTGGAAGACTATGAGCGGTTCTGCAACACGTTCATGGAAATGTTTGACCAGCGGGTCAGGGAGCTCTACACCCCGGAGCAGGTGCAGCAGGGCTACATCACCGCGACCGACCGCCGCGGCAAGACCGGGCGGTATCCGCTGATGATGCTGTCGATTGGCGTGGCCCACAACCAGTTCCGGCAGTACAAAAGCGCCAAAAAAATGTTCGAAGTCCTCGCGCAGACCCGCCAGATGGCTAAACCGGTCAATAAGAGCGTGATGTTTGTCGACCGCCGGCAGACCGACCGGTAGGCGCCCGATGCCGTCGCGGCGCCTCCCCGTAGCAGGACTGGCTGTTGCCGGTGTGATGGTGCTGGTGCTGCTTCTCACGGGGCGGGGGCCGATTTCCGGTGAGGAACTCGCGCGCCGCGTAGCGGAGTGCGAACCCTCCTGGAGCAATTACGACGAAGACCTCAAGGCCCAGATCGGAGCCGCCCCCGTAGCGGAATGGAAAGGCGAGGTCGCGTGGGCGCGATGGGAGGCGGGCGAGCTGCGGGTGGCCTTCCTTGTGCGGGGCGCATGGGCCGGCCGCGACATCGCCATACCCGTCCTGCTGAAGCTGCCCAACGGCGAGACGCGCAGAAACGCGGATGCCGCCCGGGAGGACGGGAAGCTCGTCTACCGGTTCACGACATCGCTGGACACCCCGCCGCAGTGGGTGGTCGTCCGGTATCCCTTCTACGGGGAACGGCGCATCGTGCTGTCTGAAGACGGCCGGTGGGAGAGCACCGGCCCGTGACAACCGCCGGCGCCGCGGTTTTTGCGCGGCCCGTCTGAAACCGGCTCTGCCGGCCGGGCCATGCGCGCGGGCGCCATCAGGAGGTGCAGGTCATGTCTGACGGGATGATTCCCGGCTCGCCGGAACTCGCGCCGGAGCTGCGCCGCCAGCTGCTGGCCGTGCAACGGAATGAAATCACGGAATACCACGTCTATACGCGTCTCGCCCAGCGCCAGACCGACGCGCATAATCGCGGCGTTCTGCAGCGGATAGCCGAAGAGGAACGCAGCCACCACGACTTCTGGCGGGGGTACACGGAGGCCTCCGCGAAACCGAACCGGCCGAAAATCACGCTGTATACCCTTATGGCGCGGCTGCTGGGCCTGACCTTTGCCGTCAAACTGATGGAACGGGGCGAGGAGGCCGCGCAGATCAACTACGAGGCGATCGCCACCGTCATCCCCGAGGCGAAGCGCGTGCTTGAGGAGGAAGAAGAGCACGAGCGGCAACTGCTGGCCATTCTCGATGAGGAGCGGTTGCAGTATATCGGCTCTATCGTGCTCGGGTTGAGCGATGCCCTGGTCGAGTTGACGGGCGCTCTGGCCGGGCTGACGCTGGCGCTGGGCAACAGCCGGCTCATCGCGCTGATCGGGCTGATTACCGGCATCGCGGCCGCGATGTCGATGGCCGCTTCCGAATACCTGTCGAGCAAGGCCGAGGAAAAAGAGGGCCATTCGCCCTTGAAAGCGGCGGTCTACACGGGGATCGCCTACATCGCGACCGTCGCCCTGCTTGTGGCGTCCTATCTGTTGCTTCCCAATCCCCTGATTTCCCTGGCGATCACGCTGTTTTGCGCCATCCTGATTATCGTGATGTTCACATACTACCTTGCCGTGGTCCGCGATATGCCGTTCAAGCACCGTTTCCTGGAGATGGCCGGGCTGTGTCTCGGGGTGTCCCTCATCAGCTTCGGCATTGGTTTTGTCTTGCGGCAAGCCTTCGGGATCGACCTGTAAGCGGGCCGTTTCGCGCCGGTGAGACCATCCCGTTCCGGAGGCCAGTCCGCTCCAGCCTGCAGGTATCCGGGTTGAAACGTTATTGACGCGTGGTGTGTTCCGTGGTAGAATTTCACTGAAAATAATTTTAGGTGCGCGCCATGGAACGGCATATTCTACACATCGATATGGATGCCTTTTTTGCGTCGGTGGAGCAGGTGCTCAATCCGGCGCTTGTGGGCAAACCCCTGATTGTCGGCGGGTTAAAGAGCGACAAGCGGGGCGTGGTAAGCACGGCGTCGTACGAAGCGCGCAAGTACGGCATTCACTCGGCCATGCCCCTCGCGGAAGCAAAACGGCGGTGTCCCCACGGCATTTTCATCCGGGGCCATTTCGAGCATTACCGGGAGGCCTCCGAAAAGATCCGCGCGGTTCTTGATGGTATATCCCCTTGTGTCGAAATGGCTTCCATTGACGAGGCCTATGTGGACATCACGGGTTCCCAGCGGCTTTTCGGCGGTGACGACGCCATTGCGCGCTATGTCAAGGAGTCGATTCGCGCGGAGACCCGGTTGCCGTCGACGGTCGCCATCGCCCCGAACAAACTCGTGGCCAAGATTGCCTCGGATGAGGGCAAACCCGATGGCTACCTCCGGATAGACACGGAGCGGGTGCGCGATTTTCTCCGGCCGCTTCCGTTGGCAAAATTGCCGGGCGCGGGTCCCCGGACACGGGAAATCCTGGAGCGGCTGGGCATTATGACGGTGGGATGTCTCGCTGACGTTCCGGTGGAGGTGCTGATACAGGCGTTTGGCTCCATGGGGTACGCCCTTCAGCGCGCGGCCCGGGGGGAGTCCACTACGCCGGTCCAACCGTGCTCACGGCCCAAATCCATCAGCCGGGAGACGACGTTCGAGGAGGATTTGCTGGATTGGGAACGCATCGAACGGATTGTGGCCTATTTGTCGGAGCGCTGCGCGCATGCGTTGCGCGAAAACGGCATGGAGACCCGCTGCGTGACGCTCAAGGTGCGGCACAGCGATTTTTCGACGTACACGTTTTCCAGAACACTGCCCGAGTCCACATGCCTGGAGCGGGATATCGGCCGGGCCCTCGACGAACTGCTTCCCAAGGCCCGCCAGCGCCGGGCCCGGGTGCGTCTGGTGGGTGTTGCCCTGACCTCGTTGAGCTACGACCAGCATCAGTTGCGGTTGTTTGACGGCAAACAGCCGGAGAAGTGGCTGCGGGTGATGGAAAGCGTCGACAACATTCGCGCACGGCATGGCTTTGAGTTCATCCGGTTCGGCAAATCGATGGAGCTGGGACGTCACGTTGAGCTCGCTACACCGTCGCTTTCGAGATAACGCGTCCGCCTTCGGAGCAGCGCACCGTGAGTCAGCGGCGATCTTGATTGACCAGAGAACGGCCACAGAGGGCTCCGAGAACACAGATTTTCAAAACACCGGACTAAGAACGGGGACATGTTCCAAGCGCCGCCCCGGCGCGATAACGTGTCCCCGTTTGAACCCTGCGCTACAAGAAACCGCATGCGAAGCTGACGCCCGGCAACACGACAATCTTGGTGTCTTGGTGTGAAATACGATGCAATGGATAACCGCCTCACACAAAGACACCAGGCCACCAGGGAGGATCATTCCGGACGCGCTGCGGTTTGCTCCGTCGCGCGGGCCCGCGGGGTCCCGCACCGGACAAGATCGGAGACAAATGATTGCCGGGGGCGGCTGGGAAGGCCGTCCCGGATTTTTGCGGAGGTGCTTGATACCGTGATTCCGTTGCATGTACACAGCAATTACTCGATGCTGGAAGGGACGGCGCCGGTGGAGCGGCTGGTGGAGCGGGCCGCGTCGTACGGGCTGCCGGCGCTGGCCCTTACCGATACGGGGGGGCTGTATGGAGCGGTGCCGTTTTACCGGGCGGCCCGTGCCGCGGGCATCAAGCCCATTATCGGGGTATTCCTGGAGCATACCGTCTTGCTGGCCCGCGACCGGGAAGGCTACGCCCAGTTGTGCCGCCTGGTGACCGCATACCATCTCGAGGAGGCCTTCGACCTGGCGGCCCGCTTGCTCGAATGCGGCCGCGTGTTCGTGCTCGCGGATGACGCCGAACGCATCCGGCGGCTTCACCGGAATGGCCTGAACCCGCTGGTGGCCCTGACCCATCATGGCGACGCGGTCTCGCGTTACCGGGCGACCCGGCTGCACGATTTGGCCGCCGAACTCGGGTTGCGCTGCGTCGCGGTGAACCCCGTGTACTTTTTGCAGCCCGAGGAGTACCGCGTGCACCGGGTGTTGTCGGCCATTCGCTGCAACGCCACCGTCGATACGCTGGAAACGGGCGATGCCGCGGACGCCGCCTGCTGGTTCCGGCCGCCGGAGGAGATGCGCCGCCTGTACGTCGATTGGCCCGACGCGCTGCGCAATGCGGAATGGGTGGCGGAGGAATGCCGGCTCGAACTGCCGCTCGGCAGGCCGTTGTTTCCCGGGGTGGAACTGCCCGGCGGCGAGACGCCGTTTTCGCACCTGTGGAAACTCGCTTTCGAGGGGGTAAAACGCCGGTACACGCCGCTGAACCGCCGCGTTATCGAACGGCTGCATCATGAACTGGACATCATCGAGCGTCTCGGGTTCGCCCCGTACTTCATCATCGTGGAGGACATCGTCAACTTCGCCCGTGCTCGCGACATTCCCGTCGTGGGACGCGGTTCCGCCGCGAACAGTCTCGTGGCGTATGCGCTGGGCATCACGCGGGTGGATCCGTTCAAGTACGATCTGTATTTCGAGCGGTTTCTGAATCCGTCCCGGAGCGATTGTCCGGACATCGATCTCGACATCTGCTGGCGCCGCCGCGACCGCGTGGTGAATTACGTGTATGAGCGGTACGGGGCCGGGCACGTTGCCATGATCGCCACGTTCAACACCTTCCAGGCCCGGTCGTCGGTGCGGGAAGTCGCGAAGGCCATGGGACTCACCGGCAGCGAGATCGGGGAGGTGACGCGCCGCTTGCCTCATTACCACGCGGGCGACATCCAGACCGTTGTGCGCCACCTGCCCGAGTGCCGCGAACTGCCCATCCACGAGGAGCCGCTGCGGTCCATCGTGGCCATCGCCGAAGCGATAGACCAGTATCCGCGTCACATCGCGCTGCATCCGTGCGGGCTGGTGATCGCGCCCGAGCCGCTCACGCGATTCGTGCCGCTTCAACGGGCCGCGAAAGGTTTTGTGGTGACGCAGTACGATATGCATCCCATCGAGCACCTGGGTCTCATCAAGATGGATCTTCTGGGTCACCGTTCGCTGACGGTGATCGACGAGACGGTTCAGCAGGTGTGGGACAACCGGGGCATCCGGCTCGATGTCGAGAACCTCCCGGAACCCGACCCGAACACGGCGGACCTGATTCGCAACGGGCGCACCATCGGTTGTTTCCAGATCGAGTCGCCTGCCATGCGCACGCTCCTGCGCAACACGCAGGCCGCCGATACCGACATGCTCATCAAAACCCTGTCGCTGGTCCGGCCCGGTCCCTCGGGCAGCGGCATGAAAAAGCGTTTCATCGCGCGCCACCTTGGCAGGGAGCCGGTCGAGTACCTGCACCCCGCGCTCGAACGCGTGCTCGGCGATACCTGCGGCGTGATGCTCTATCAGGAAGACATTCTCAAGGTGGCGAATGTCATCGCGGGGATGGACCTGGCCGAGGGCGACCTGTTGCGCCGCGCCATGACCAAGAAACGCTCGCCCCGGGAAATGGCGAAGAGCATGAAGACCTTCATCGAAAAGGCGGTCGCGAACGGGATCGCGGAGGCCGTCGCCGAGGAGATCTGGGGGCTCATTGCCAATTTCGCCGCATATTCGTATTGCAAAGCGCACGCGGCAACCTATGGCGAAATCGCCTACCAGTGCACGTATCTGAAGGCCCATTTCCCGGCCGAGTTCATGGCCTGCGTGCTGTCGAACCGGGGGGGCTTCTATCATCCCGCGGTCTACGTGGAAGAGGCCCGGCGGCTGGGCATCGAAGTGCGCCCGCCGGACATCAACAAGAGCCGGTTCGAATACGTCGCCGAAGGCGATGCCATCCGGGTGGGTTTCGTTGAAGTGCGCCAACTCGCTCAGGACACTGTCGAGGCCATTCTCGCCGGGCGCGCGAACCGCCCGTTCGAAAGTCTCGCGGACGTGTGGGCCCGCGCCGGCATCACGCGTCCCGAGGCGGAGGCGTTGCTTCAGGCCGGCGCGTTCGACGCCTTCGGCCGGACGCGTCCCGCGTTGTTCTGGGAACTGCATCTGCTGTCGCAGGGCGGACACGGGGAAACGCCTGCCGGCGCGGACCGCCTGTTCCGCGAACATGGGGGAGAGTATCGTACCGTGCCCCGGCTGCCTGACGTGTCACGGAAAAAGCGCACCGATCAGGAATGGGAAGCGCTGGGACTCGTCGTGTCGACCCATCCGCTCGAGTACTATGCGTCGCTGTTTCAGGAACGCGCCCTCGTCAGCAGCGCCGACCTGCCGCGCTACGTGGACCGCGTCGTGATGCTGGTCGGATGGCTGATCGCCGAACGGCGTGTGGGACTCAAGGGGCGCGGCTGCATGAAGTTCTGCACGTTCGAAGACCCCAAAGGCGTGTTCGAAGGCGTCCTGTTTCCCGAAACCTACCAGCGGTACGGGCGCCTGCTCGATTCCCACGGGCCGTATTTTGTCCTGGGCAGGGTGCAGAACGACGACGATTACTGTTCGCTCATCGTCGAGGAACTCGAACGGGTGGACGCCACGCCCAAGTCGCCCGGGGCGTCCGACATTACCCCGCCCAAACACTGGATTTTCCCCGGCGCGCGGGAAGAGTAGGGGAGAGACGCGCAGGATGCCGGCGTCCCGCCGGGCGGCGGGGAGAGACCAGGGTGTCGCGCCCGGCCACAAAAAAACGGCCGCAAGCGGTGAGGCTTGTGGCCGTTTGGATGCGGGCCCGGTCACTTTTTCCGGCGCCATTTCCAGGCGGGGTCGCGAATCTCTTCGGGGTGGGTCATACTGCGGAAGAGCGCGCGCTGGGAATCGGGGACTTCCGGAACGGTGTCGATCTTGTCGTGGCGCGTGCGCTGTTCGGGGCTGAGTTCCGGCAGTTCCTTCTCAACGACGTTGCAGGTCATGAAGACCAGCAACTCGGTGTTGACCTTCTCGATGTCGTTCTGGCTGAAGAGGAACTTGGCGATCGGGATGTCGCCCAGCACCGGCAGCTTGCTGACGTCAAGACGGTCGGAGACGTTGCGCAGGCCGCCGATGAAGATGGTGCGTCCATTCCCCGTGAGCAGGGTGGTGGCGGCCTCGCGCTTGTCTTCGATCGGGACGCCCGTTTCGGACAGCCCGCTGATGGAACTCTGTTTGGTCTGGACATCCACGATGATGTCGTTTTCGTGGGTGACGCGCGGCGTGACCTCGAGGGTTACGCCGATGGGCTTGAACTCGGTCGAAGCCACGGACCCGCCCTCGGTGGACTGGGTCAGTTCCTGGTAGGGGTACTCCTGGACAATCTGGATCTGGGCGGGCTTGTTTTCCACCGTTACGATGACCGGATTGGCCAGAATCTCCGCATTGCGGCTCTGGACCTCCGCGGCGATGTCGGCGCGGAAGTTCCAGTCGCTGCTGAGCGTTCCGATCGAGAGTATGCCGGCGTCGAGCAGGTCGCCGCCGATGTTGCCCATAGTCGCGTCGAGGGCGAGTTCCTGCAGGTTGCCGATGACCTCGCCGCGGCGGTTGCGATCCGGTATGTGTTCGACAAGCCAGTCGACGCCCGTCTGGGACGCGTCACGCATGACCGCGTCGACGATCATCGCGTCGATCGCGACCTGTTTCACGGGGGTGTCGAGGTCCTTGATCAACGCCTCGATCTGCTCGACCACAAGCGGGGTGTCGGTGACGACGATGTGACGGCCGCGCTCGTCTTCCTCGACCATGCCGATGTCTTTGGTGATCATGCCTTCAATCACGGGGCGGACCCCCTGGGGTTCGGCATAATTGAGCTTGATCGCGCGCGTCACGGTGGGGATGACCGGCTCGGCGATGTCGAGCTGGCGGGCAATCTGTTCCAGTTCCTGGACGCGTTCGTCGGGCCCGGCCAGCACAACGACGTTGGTGCTGGGATTGGCGGCGACGGAAATCGCCTGGGCGTCCGGATACCCGATAACGATGGCGTCAAGCGTGGTCTTGACTTCGTCGGGCTTGGCCTTCTCGAGGACCACGAGCCGGGTGGTGCGTTTCGCGGCAATCGCCTCGTCGATGCTGACGATGCGGTAGATGGAGCCTTCCTTGACGATGCCCAGGCCGTTCATCCCCAGGACGACTTCCATGGCTTCCATCAGCGGGATGTTCTTGAGGCTGGCCGTCACGGTGCCGGTGATTTCGGTGCCCGCGATGACGTTGATGTCCGCCTGCTGCGCGAGGAGGGCCACGACATTGCTGAGATCCATCTCACGGAACTCGATGGTGACGGGCTTGCGCAGGGGGTCGCCCTTGTATTGGGGCGCGGGCGCGGTTTTCAGTTCGGCCGGGGCCAGACTGGTGCCTTCCACAGGCACGGGAATGGGCTTGGCTTCCCGCGTGACCGGTTTCATCTCTGGCCGGGCTTCCCGGGGGGCCGGAGGTACCGGCGCCGCCGGCGCGGGCGCGGGGGCGGGCTCGGGTGAGGGTGAGGGTGAGGCCGGGGCGGAAGCTTCCGCGCCTTCTGCCTGGGCGGGCTCCTCCGCGGGAGCCTCCTCGCCTTCTTCCGCTTTCTCCGTGGCGGCGAGGCGGATCATGGGCATGCCCTCGAGCCTGATGGGCACAGCCTGCACAAGCGCCATCGGCGCTTCGAACGGCAGTGCCGGTTCGGGCGTGGCCGCATAGACCGGCTCAGTCGCGGGCCGGGGCGGCGGGGCGGTCAGGCTGGTCAGCGTGATCACCTCGACCGTGGGCGGCGCGGCGGATGCATCCGCGGATTCCGCCGGTGGCGCGGCGAAGAGCGCCTCGATAAGACTTTCGGCGGAGCGGCAGGTTTCGCCCGGGCAAACGCCCCCTCCTTCGGCGGCTTCGATGGTGGACGCCGACAGGATGGTCAGCCCAGCAACAACACCCACCGCGGCCAACGCAGAGACATAAGCTTTTAGAGACATCACCTTACCGCTCCTTCAGCTCCAGGGTGATTTCCGAGTCTTTGTATTTCAGAATCACGCTGTGTTGCGTCATGCTCTTGACGGTAACCGCATCCTCCAGGCCGCTTGCCGAGCGAGCTGTGCGGAACATCTCGTTCGGGAAGGTGTAGCCGGCAGGAATTGCTTCATTGTTGATGATCGCGACGGGTGCGGTCGGGTGCCACATGATCCCCGACAACAGCAGGTTGCGGCGAATCGCGGACACGATGGCTTCGTCGTTTGTGTTGGCCGCTTCGCCAGGCCCTGACGCCGCCATAACGGCCGGCGCAACGTAGGGACCCACCAGCGGCGCCATGGGATTGCGGCGCTGCTCGGTCTTCCGGATGGCATCGTAGTCGAACTCGATCTCCTTGATGCCGGAGGCGAGCTGCTCGAAGTCGATCGCCGCGGTACTGGCGGCGGCGGGGCTGCCGGCCGCCGCCGGGGCCGCGGTCGATGCGCCGCCGGAACCGGCTGCCGCGGTGGCCGCGGGCGCCTGGCCGCTTTCGCGCGCCTTCTGATTGGCCTCGTACTGCTCACGCCACTGTTTGTCCTCGGGAGACTCGGTCAGTACGCGGGTCACCACAAAGTACGCCGCAACCAGGCCAAGGATCGCGAGGAACACGATTTTTGTGATCTTCTTGTTCACGCCGCGCCCTCCGTATCGTTTTCTACGAAGGTATAGGTGCTCAGGGTGAATTCAGCCTCCGACACCCCGTCTTTTTCGGGCCCGACCTGGAGTTCGGAGACCTTCAGGTACCGCTTGAACCGTTCCAGGCGGTTGATGAACTCGGCAATGTCGTGAAAACTTCCACGAACCACAATGCGGTAAGGGATGGTGAGTTTGGCGCCCTCCGGGCGGGCGATCTGGGCGCGCATCTGCACATCGAGCCCGCCCACGTCTCCGGCGATGTCCTCGAACTGGGTGAGGAGCGTGGCAATCTCGCGCTCGGAGGGCAGGCGTTCCTCGAAATCGCTCACCAGTTCCCGGATCTGGGCGGTGTCCGCACGCAGGGCGTCGATGTTCGCGGCCAGTTGCTTGCGGTTCGCGAGCTCGGTCTGCGCGTCGGCCAGCTCTTTCCGGGTCTGGTCGAGACGCTGAAGTTCCGGCTGGTAGACCAGGAAGTAGAAGACGGCGCACAGCAGGGCGGTCAGCCCCAGGATAACGCCGACGAACATCCAGTCTTTGGGAGTGACGGTGCCTTTCAGGAAACCAATCATGACGATTCGCCTCCCTTCTTGATGATGAATTCGAAGGAGAACTTGCGAACCCGGTAGCCTTCGTACGTCGTATCCTCGACGCGCGGCGGCTCGATCTGGAAGAGCGACGAGAATTCCTCGTCGGTCTCCGCGGCCCGGGCAAAGGTGCCCGTGTCGAGGCGTCCGTCAGGGGTCTCCATGACGTATCCGGCCACGCGGAGCAGGGGGATATCGACGTTGACCTTGCCCATGCGCGGTTTGTTGGTGTTGGGATCCAGCACCGGCTTGCCGTCTTTGCCGATCACCGGCACTTCTTTTTCGATCCGCTTGGTATCGACGGCGATGTCGGTGTACCAGAGATTGTCGGGAGCCAGACGGTTCAGGTTGTACAGTTGCCGCGACCAGATTATGCGGTCGCGGGTGATCTCCTCGATGGCTTTGATCTTGCTGGCCAGCTTCGTCTTGTCCGCCATGAGCTGGTCATACTCGTCCTTGACGGCCTGCAGGCCGGCGAGGTCTTTCTGGACGCCGTCGAGTTCGCCCCGCGTGAGCATGAGCCGGGCGTGGACCGCGCCGAACACGACCACCATGCCCGCAATGGCCGCCAGCAGAACCAGGATGCTGAGGATGTGGGGGATGGGGGTCCGTTTGACGGGCCGCAGATGCTTTGGAAGCAGGTTGATCGTAATCATAGTTCCGCGGCTCCCCGTGCAGCCAGGCCAATCGCGACCATGAACTGGGCGGGCCGCCGCCGCAGTTCGGCAACGGCTGTCTCCTGGCCCAGGATGAGGGCGCTCGAGGCCGGGTTGGCCACTTCCACATTCTCGAGCCCCAGCTCTTCGCCAAGGGCCTCCGGAAGACCCGGCAACTGAGCGACGCCGCCGCTCAGGATCAGCCGTTCCACCGGTTTTTCGTACAGTTGCTGTTCGTAGTAGTCGAACGAACGGCGAATCTCGGTGACCAGCCGCGTCAGCGGCGAGGTCAGCACTTCGCGCAGATCTTTTTCCTCGGGTGCGCCGCCGCCCACGCCCATCCCCATGCTGTGGACCGGAGGCTTCGGGGGCGCCGTCTGGCTGCCGCCAAAATCCCCCAGCTCGTCGTCAAAGGGATCGAGAAGCGAACCGCCGCCCCGCGACGGAGGCGCGGGCGGAAACGGACCGGGCGCGGGTTCGGACGCGGCCTGCCGGTCGGGAACCGGAGGCGGCGTCAGCAGACTGGCGCTGGTCAGCACCTTCTCCGCCTCCACGAATTCGCACCGCCGGCTCTTGGCAATGGCCTGAATCAGTTCGCGCCCGCCCCAACTGATGTCGCGAATGAAGTTCGAGAGGCCGCCTTTCATGAAATGGATGCTGGTGGTCGAGGCCCCGAGATTGAGGAGCGCCACCGATTCGCCGGTCCGCAGGTAATCGCACGACTCCGCCGCATCGGCCAGCGCCAGCGAATCCACCCCCAGCACGGTGTACTGGATCTGCGCCGCGTTGGCGATCTGCACCCGCGACTCGATCACCTCGTGTTTCGCCGCGACCAGCAGGACCCGGAGCGTCGTCTCGCCATTGTCGGCGACCTTCTCCAGCAGCGACCAGTCCAGATAGACCTCCGAAAGCTCGTACGGGATGTTCTGGCCGGCCTCGTTCTCGACGGCTTCCGCGATCTGGTTCGCGGGCATGTCCGCCAGATGCGGGTAGCGGATGACCACGTTCTGCCCCGGGAGGGAACCCACGAGCAGGCTCTGGGGCAGGTTCATCCGCAGCAGGGCGTCGCGAACCGCCGCGGCTTGGGCTGCAATTGGGTCGACGTTGATCTTGTTGCGGTCGACGGCGCCGAATCCGACCTGCTCGACGCGCAACCGCCCTCCCGATTTCGTCATCTGGACGGCTTTGACAGAATGGGAGCCGATGTCGACGCCAATGGCTTTACTCGGCTTGGAAAACAGCATTGGCCTTGATACCCCACTTTCGAGGCGTTTGCGTGCCCATTGCCGCGGCAAGCTCCCCTGAACCTGGCAAGTGGTGTGCTGGGCACACAGCGGCCTGGATTCCGCTTCTTCCTACAGTAGATACTACCAAAACTGCGAAACTTTGTCAACTCTTAACTTTTGGAAAGCGTTTATCCCCGGAAGGCATCGCCGGGGCAAAAGCCTCCAAGTGCGCACGTTTACGCAGTGCAAAGCTCATGCCACGTGGGGTATCCAAGGTGAAAAACCCCGAAAATAGCGGTTTTTGTGACAAATATCTGTTGACTGAACGGGGGCGAAGCCGGCCGGAGGGTGCCGGATTCCCGTCGTAGCGGACAAATCCTGCCGTTGTGGCAGTCCCGGGCGGCAGGACCGCGGGCCTGTCGGCCGCGTCCGACATAGACGGGCCGGGAACGCGCCGCGCGGCAAAACAGAAAAAGCGGGATTACGAGAATCCCGCTTCTTGACTTCCCCGCACTGTGCCGTAGACGGGACGAAAAATTGAACCTCACCCACTAAGGGGGTGCCCTCACGGCAGCCTTCCGGCTTCCCCGACGAGGGGGCATGTCGTCAGCTACTCAGATATCGGGCTCCCGGTTCAATTTCTAAGGTACAATTTTCGCCCTATCCCTCGAACACGGCAGGGAAACTCTGAATACAAGGCCACTTTAGCAAATCCGGCCGGCCTCCAGCAACGTTTCGCCGGCCCGTATGCCGGTGACGCCGGTCTTGCCTTTCCGAATCGAATGCATTATACCTTAAAGCCGGTAAGCGGGCATCTCTGTTTCGGGAGGCGCACGCACGGGGAAGAGAATGGCTTTCCGAGGCGCGTTTCCGGGCGACGGAAATGCCCTTGACGGCCGGGTGTCGCCTGTTGTGTGCGGCTCGACTCGCGTGCCGCGCCGGTTCCTCGTTGGACAGTTTTGGTTCAAGTTATTTTAGAGCAATGGTTTGAGGGGTTGCACCCGGTGGGGATGCACTGAATGAAACACCGGCAGTTGGGAGACAGCGCTCTGCAGGTTCCGGCGGTCACATTCGGTGCCTGGGCCATCGGGGGCTTCTGGTGGGGCGGCACGGATGACCACGCGGCCGTGGACGCCATCCGCCGCGCGGTGGATGCGGGGATCACATGTGTTGACACCGCAGCGATTTACGGAATGGGACACAGCGAGCGGGTGGTGGGGAAGGCCATCCGCGGCCTGCGCGACCGGGTGCTGCTTGCCACCAAGTGCGGTTCGCGCTGGGGACTCTCGGGCGAGGAGATCACGTTTGACCCGGCCACCGGCAAGGGCGACGTGGGCGCCATCACGCACATCCTGAAAGCGGATTCCATCAAGGAGGAGTGTGAGGCCAGCCTGCAACGCCTGGGAACGGATTACATCGATCTTTACCAGTGCCACTGGCCCGATGAAACCGGCACCCCGGTGGAGGAGACCATCGGCGCCCTGCTCGAACTCCAAGACGCAGGCAAGATCCGCTGTTTCGGGGTGAGCAATTTCCCGACCGGGCTGATGGAGGCGTGTCTGCGTTGCGGGCGCATCGTGAGCAGCCAGTCGCCGTACAATGCGCTGCGCCGCGACATCGAGCGGGACATTGTCCCGTTCTGCCGGACACACGATCTCGGGATCCTGGCATACAGTCCGCTGGCTCAGGGGCTGTTGACCGGCAAGGTGACCCTGGACCGGCAGTTTCCGCAGACGGACGGCCGCAGCAGGAACCGCTGGTTTTCGCCTGAAAACCGCAGGCGCGTCCTGGACATGCTGGAGAAGGTGCGGCCGATTGCCGACGGTCACCGCGCCACGCTGGCCCAGGTCATGCTGTACTGGACACTGTCGCAGCCGGGGATCACCACGGTGATCGCGGGCGCGAGGAATGCACAACAGGTGGAGGAGAACGCGGCCGCGGCGGACCTGGATCTGAGCGAAGACGAACTGGCCATCATCCGCGAGGCGGCGGAGGAGACGGAGGGGCCCGCCTGAAGTATGAAGACTACGCGGCGAGGATTTCTGAAGGCGCTATCGGGGGGACTGGCCGGGATCACGCTGGCGCGTGATGCGCCGGCCGGCGCGTCACGCTCGGTGACGATCGCCAGCATCGAGGTCATCCCGGTGTGGTATCCCACCGTGATGCGGTTCAAGTTCTTCGAAGGGCCGACGGGGTACGGGCGCGCGTCCGCCGTGGTGAAGATCACGGCCGACGACGGCACCGTGGGGTGGGGGGAGAGCATCCCGAGCCCACGGTGGAGCTATGAGACGCTGGAGAGCGTGACCACGACCATCGACCTGTATCTGCGGCCGGTGCTGCTGGGCCGGAACCCGTTTGACCTGAATGCGCTCCACGCGGCGATGAACCGGGAGATCGCAAATTCGTTTTCCACGGGCGCGCCCATCGCGAAAGCCGGCGTGGATACCGCCCTCCACGACCTGATCGGCAAGGCGCTGAACTGCACCCTGGCGGAACTGTGGGGGCGGACCGTGCCGGACGCCTTGACGTTGAGCTGGACGCTCAATCCCAGGACCCTGAATGAAGTCGAACCGCTGCTCCTGAAAGGCCGGGAGGCGGGCTACGAGCATTTCAACGTCAAGCTGGGGCCCGAGCCCGCCTTTGATCTGGAGATGTGCCGCATCGTGAAGCGGCTCGCACCAGAGGGTTTCCTGTGGGGCGACGCCAATGGGGCGTATGACGTGACGACGGCCCTGACCTTGGCGCCGAAGCTCGCGGAAGCCGGGCTCGACGTGTTTGAACAGCCGTTGCCGGCCAACCGGATCACCGGCTACCAGGCCCTCCGGCGGCAGGGGGCGGTGCCCATCATTCTGGACGAAGGGGTGGTGTCGCCGGACGACCTGGTCGAGTTCATCAAACTGGAGTGCTGTGACGGCGTGGCCATGAAGCCGACGCGCTGCGCCGGGTTGTTGCCCGCGCGGCGGGAGATTGCCCTGCTGGAAGACGCCGGGCTCCTGTTTTTGGGCAGCGGCCTGACCGAGCCGGACATCGCCCTGGCGGCGTCGGCGCTCCTCTACGGCGCGCACGGTCTGCGGTATCCCGCGGCCTTGAACGGGCCGCAGTTCCTCGGCGAAAGTGTGCTCGCGGAGCCGTTGCGCGTCGAGCAGGGCAAACTGAGACTCCCGACAGGCCCCGGACTCGGCATACAGGTGGATGAAGTCAAACTCCGGGATCTCGCGGAACGGTCGAAGCATTCCGCATGAAAGGATGACGATGCGCAAGTGGTATGTGATGGTGTTCACCGCGCTGGCGCTGGGTTTGGCGTGGGCGATTCGCGGACATTTCGGGCATGAATGGGGCGCCGCGTGGGCTGGTGGTTGCGGGGGGCTGGCGCTGCTGGTCGGCATGCGCGACCCGCGGTGGATGCGCCGCGCCCCCACGCTGGCGGCGTTGTGCGCCATCGGCTGGGGCGCGGGCGGGATCATGAGCTATGGAATCGTCATTGGCTACTGCCGGGGCAACGAATTCATCGATGTGATTTACGGCTTCTCGATGCTGGCCGTGATCGGCGGGCTGTATGGCTTTCTCGGCGGCGGGCTGTTTGGGCTCGGCCTCGAATCAGCCGATGACCACAAGCCCCAATGGGCCGGGCTGATCGCCGAGATGGTGGCCGGGGGGTGGCTCGCCTGGGGGCTCTTCATCTACCAGTTCGAATGGCACATGACCCCGCCGCGCTCGGAATTGTGGGCGGCCTGCTTCGGCGCCTCGGCCGCGCTCGCCTGGTACCTGTACCGCGAGGGCTACGGCCGGGCACTGCGGGTGGCGGCCTACAGCGCCCTGGGCGCCGGGCTGGGATTCGCTGTCGGCAATTTCCTGCAGGTGATGGGTTCCTCGCTGGACATCGCCTACAACTGGTGGAACGTGATGGAGTTCACGCTGGGGTTCTGCGGCGGACTGGGAATGGCCTATGCCGTGGTCACCCGGACGTGGCCCGCATCCATCGCGCCGTCACGGCCGGCCAACTGGCTCGCACTGCTGTTTCTGTTTGTGGCGATCCCGTTCGTGAACCACCTCATGGCGGTGCGCGCCGACGAACTGACCAGCCTGGCGGAGTCGCTGCAGATTGCGGACGCAGCGCGGTTTGCCGTGCGGCAGCAGGTCTACGCGTGGCTGCTCGCGGCTCTTCTGGCGGCGGGCGAACTGCTCTCGTGGCAGCGCTACGGAGAACGGAAGTCCACCCTGACCGTCGCCGTGGTGCCGGGCATGTTTTTCGGGTATCTGACCCTGTATACCCTGTTCTCGTACATCACCGCGGGCTTGTTTTACAAACCGGTTGATTTCGGCATTTCCCACACGGCCTATGTGCCGGTTCTTCTGGTGCTCCTGGCGTTGTGGATTGTCTGGGGCCGGACCGACCGGCACGATGCGGTGATGGAGCGGCCGGAAAGCGGGCTGCAGTGGCTGTGCACCGTCGCGTGTGTCGCGCTGCTGCTCGTGGGCATCACCTTCGCCTCCATTCACATGCATGACACGCCTCTGAACGGCGCGCACCGGCGGTTCTTTGCCGAAACCCCGGTCGAGGAGTAACACGTACGGCGGCGCGGTACGCGCGGGAGCCGTTTTTTCGCGACGCGCATGTGATAGACTGTCGCATCACGCGTTTCGATACAGAAGGGAGCCACGAATGAGAGTCGCCGGGCTGATTGCGATGGGCGTGCTGATGGTGCTGATGGTTTCGTGCCAGACCGGCCCCGGGGGACCAGACCCCCAGCCGCGCCTGGCGGCGGAGGTCCCCGCGGAGGGCTTCTGGCTCGACGACAACGGCCAATCCCTGGATCTCTTCGAGGATGGCAGGCCGGTGTTGGCGTACCGCTACACGTTCGTGGAGCCGCCCGAGGGGGTGGATGCGAAATTCCGGCGCATGAGCTACATTCACCCGCTGTATGGTCTGGACGGCGATGTGTTGACGCAGGATTTCCCGGACGACCATTACCATCATCGCGGGCTCTTCTGGACCTGGCCCCGGTGCACCGCGGGCGGGCGGCCCATGGATGTCTGGCTGGTCGATGGCGTGCGGCAGGTCTTCGACCGGTGGGTGACGCGCGAAACCACGACGGACGCCGCCACCATCGCCGTCGAAAACCTCTGGGTGTTTGACGACGACCCCCAACCCAAGGTGCGCGAGCGTGTCGAGTTTGTGGTGCACCGTTCGGATAACGTGGGCCGCGCCATCGATATCTACCTCAAGTTCACGAATGTTTGCGACGAGGCCGTCACGATTCGCGGGGCCACCGAACAGGACAAAGGCTACGGAGGGTTGTGCTACCGGCCCGACAAGGCCCGAAAACCCATGCAGTTCACCACGGCGCGGGGCGGCATCGACGCCGACCAGACCGAATACGACACGCCCTGGGCCGATTGCACCTCGACTGTCGCCCCCAACGGACCGGTGTCCGGCGTGGCCATCTTCCAGCATCCCGGAAACCCCGGCTATCCCCATCCGGGATGGCTCTTCCGGCATTACGGGTTCCTCGGGGCCTCCTATCCGCATAACGAGACGCTGACGCTGAACCCCAACGACAGCCTCGAGCTCCGGTACCGCCTCTACGTGCACCGGGGCGATGCCGCCTTCGGAAAAGTCGCCGAACGGTTCGCCCAGTATACGGAGGCGGTGAGAACGTCTGGCGCGAAACCATGACGCGCCCGTGCGGCCGGCCGGCTCCCCCGGCGGGCGGCGCACCGAATGTCCACAAAGACAAGGGGTTAGGAAAATTGCGCGGTTGACAAAACGTTCCGGGTTGACCTACGATCCCCCTGACTTGTGCCGCGCCGCGCGGGCGGATACAATTTAAACTGTGCAAAATGAAGGCGTGGGGAATGCTTTCTTTCGCACAAAACGTTCCATCCACGTGCAGTTGAATCGCCCATGACGCAAAAGTGCGGGAATTGAATACGCAGGGCGGTTTGTTGTCTCAAATGGGCCTGACGTTTAGTCAATCGGGTTGTGCGCGTTCCGGAACACCGTGATGTGCGGGGGCCATGACGGTGACCATGCCGTGGGCCCATGCTTCGGACCGGGCCGTCAGTTTCATTGTATGAAGAACTACGCAGCGCAATAGCATGTATGGCGAGGTGAGACGGTGGCTTCCAAAAAACGCTGGGATACCATTTACGACAAGTCCAATCCTTTTTCATTGCCCCAGGACATCGCGCGACAGGTAAGATGCCTCGCCCGAGAGCATGACAACGGCGCAGACCCCGAGCGCATGCAATACCTCTGGATCTACGTCTCGCCGGTCGAGAGCGAGTTCTCCCGGGGCGACGTGCCAAACGACCGTACGCTCGCCGCCGATGAATGGTTGAGCATCCTCGACGAATCCGCCGCCCTGGGCACCGAATGCGTGGTTATCAGTGCCGGACAGGGACTCGACAACCACCCCGAAATCCTCGCCATGTGTTCGTGGGCCCAGGAAACCCACGGCATGCTCGTCGGGCTGCACGTCTACCACCAGCCCCTGACCGAGGGCGAAATCAAAAAGCTCGCCGCGCTCGATCAGGACCTGTTCGGCCTGTTCGTCGACGCCGACCTCGCCGACGAGATGGCCGTGCCCCGCGAGCTGGGCATCCGCGTATATACCGCCGACTGCGACGGCCGCCAGACCATGACCGGAAACTGCACCATCCCCGAAGGGATGACCTGCGTCGGCCCGACCGGTAAGATGTACGCCTGCGGCTATGTCTACGGCAACAAGAAATACGCCATGGGCCATTGTTTCGAAAAAGAACTCGGCGCGGTCATGAGCGACGAACACATCCCCCGCATGATCCCCCGGGGAGACGCCGGCGCCCAGCGCCGATGTAACGGTTGCCCGCCCCTCATGAAACGCATCCTCCAGGATGCCGTCACCGAGGGACGCGTCTCCGCGTTCAACCGAAACGGCAAGGACAAATAGCCCCGCCCGATACCCGCTCGACGAAACCCGCGAGCCCAACCCGGCCGCCTCGCATCGCCTCACCTCACCCCATCAATCCTGTCCAGGAATCCTTTGCTGCGCTTGCGCGCCGGAGAACTGTGCAAGCGCAGACACCGCCGTGCCGTGCCGTTCCCACGGGCGCCGGCCTTGCGGAGACGTTCTCACGGTATCCGGCAATTCGCCGCGCTCCGTTTGGTTGACACGCCCC
>JAAYAQ010000077.1 GCA_012719295.1 Candidatus Hydrogenedentota bacterium
CTGGAGAATGTCGTGATCCGCTCGCGGCACGGCGGCGGGCACGAAGCCCGCACCGACATCGACGGGAACTACCGCCTCGAAGGGCTTTCGGAAGGCCTTAACCGCATCGGCCGGCGGTGGAAGGAAGGATACCTGCACGGCGAGGAACGCGAAGACAAGGAAGTCATGGTCCGGCTGGGCGAAGTGGTCACGGGTATCGACTTCCCCATGAAGAAGGGGTTACGGGTCCGCGGGAAGGTCGTGGATTCACAGGGCAACCCCATCGAGTTTGCGGACGTGCAGAGCCAGCCGACAAACGACAGCGGCGAGGGCGAGAGCACCGAGACGCTCGCCGATGGCGCCTTCGAGCATCGCGGCTATTCCCCCAATACCCAGGTGACCATCGTGGCTTCGAAGGACGGCTACCAAACCGCGCAGACCGGGCCGGTCACGATCAACGACGCCGACGTGGAGGGCGTCGAGATTGTCCTGGAGACGGGCGCCAGCGTTCACGGCGAGGTCGTCGACCCCCAGGGCAATCCCATGCCGGACATTTCCGTGACGGCCCAGGGCGACGCCGGCGCGTCAAGCGGCGACACCGATGCGTACGGCCGCTTCCGGATCGAGGGCCTCGGCCCCGGGGTGTATCAGTTGTCCATGCAGGATTACGGCCGGGGTGGAGGAAACACTCGCGTCGCGAATGTCCAGCGCGTGACGGTACCCAAAGGGGGAAAAGTCGAAGGCATCCGCCTGATCTTCAAACCCGTGCCGGGGCCGGCAATCGCCGGCCGGGTCGCGGACCGGCGCGGTATGCCGATCGCCGGAGTCGAAGTCAGCGCCAATGGCGAAGAGGTCCGCGACAGCTGGGGACACACGCGTACCGGCGACGACGGGCAGTTTGAACTCACGGGCTTGAAGCCGGGACGGCATTACGTCAACGCGTACAATCAAGACTATATGCACATGCAGGAGCCGATGCTCGTCGAAACCGGAAACCGGAACGTCGAGATCGTCCTCGTGAAGCGGGGCACCGTCGAAGGCCGGGTCATGGATGCGCGCACGGCCCAACCGATCAAACATTTCCGGGTCGAGAGCCGGCCGGGGTTGGGGCGGGCGATAGACGCATACAACTGGTACGGCGGCGGACAGGCGTTCTTCGATGAAAACGGCGAGTTCGTGCTCACCGGCGTGGCCGAAGGCGAGGCGACGCTCTTCGTGCAGGCGGAGGGGTACATTCCCGCCGCGCAGCAGATTCCGCACGTGGACGAATTCACGCCGGTGCGCGGACTGGTGTTCCGCCTGGAAGCCGGCGGGCGGATTGACGGCCTTGTGACGGACGGCGCCGGCGAGCCCGTGGCCGAGGCGCAGATATCCATCATCACCGGCACGGACGGCGGCGAACGCCCACCCGGCAACAGCAACGCGGCGCGAAGTGACAGCCGGGGGCGGTTCACCATCGACGGCGTGTCGGAAGACATCACAGGCCTTCAGGCCTGGCGCGAAGGGTTTCTGCCCGCGGACGTCGAGGTGCGCGCCGGAGCGGGCCGCGCCCAGGATGTGACCATCCGCCTGAGCCGCGGAGGCATCGTCCAGGGGCGCGTCACCGTGAACGGCAAACCCGCCCGGGAGCAGCAGGTCGTCGTGCAGGATCCCGCGCTTGGGATGTTTCGCACCACCCGCGCCGACAACGACGGCCGCTACAGTTTCTCCGGTTTGCCGGACGGGGAGGTCCGGGTCGGCGTCAATCCGTTGCCTGAAGGCGCCGACCCCTCCCGGAATGCCGAGCAGACCGCTATCGTCGAGGAAGGCAACACCACGGTGGTGGATTTCAGTTTTTAGCGGAAACCCGGGACGGGATAACTCCGTATGAGACACCAGGAGATTGGCCACAGATCTCTCAGGGTTTGAAAACCCCAGGGAAGAACGGGGTTCGGTTCCACGCGTCGCCGCGGCGCGACAGCGTGTCCCCGTTCGGATGACCGGCGAGGGCGCCTGCGCTACAAGAGCGACGCTCTCGCTTCTGCCCGTCCGGGGTTTCGCCATGTTTCTCCTTCCCTCGTGCATGTGCTAAGCTGGCGGGACACGTGTGCGAAGTTGTCCCGCCGGGCGGGCCGTCCGGCGGATGGGAGGAGAAACCGATGCCCGAGTATTTCCCCGAGGTCAGCGCGCCGATTACGTACGAAGGCCCGAAATCGCAGAAGACCCTCGCGTTCAAGCACTACAACCCCAAAAAGAGAATTCTCGGCAAAACCATGGCTGAACACCTCCGGTTCGCGGTGTGCTATTGGCACACGTTCAAAGGCGCGGGCGGCGATCCGTTTGGTCCGGGCACCATGCTCCGCAAGTACAATGAACCCTCTGGCCCGATGGCGCAGGCCGAAGCGACGATGCACGCCGCGTTTGAGTTCTTCACGAAACTCGGCGTGGGGTTCTGGTGCTTCCACGATCACGATATCGCGCCGGAGGGCGCGACCCTCGCCGAAAGCCACAAGAACATCGAGACGATTGCCGCGCTGGCGAAGAAACTCCAGCGGCAGACCGGCGTCAAGCTTTTGTGGGGCACGAGCAATCTCTTTGCGCACCGGCGGTTCATGGCCGGAGCCGCGACGAATCCTTCGCCCGAAGTTTATGCCTATGCCGCGAGCAAGGTGAAGAAGGCCCTTGAGGTCACGAAGGAGCTCGGCGGCGCCGGGTATGTGTTCTGGGGCGGCCGCGAAGGCTACGACACCCTGCTCAACACCAATATGAAACGCGAACTCGATCATCTCGGCCGCTTCCTGGCCCAGGCGGTCGAGTACAAGGAAAAGATCGGGTTCAAGGGCCAGTTCTACATCGAGCCGAAACCCAAGGAACCCACCAAACACCAGTACGACTTCGACGCGGCCTCCTGCCACGCGTTTCTCCAGAAATACGGCCTGGTTGACCAGTTCAAACTCAACGTCGAGGCCAACCACGCCACGCTCGCGGGCCACACGTTCATCCACGAACTCGAATATGCCGCCGTCAACGGCATCCTGGGCTCGGTCGACGCCAACCGCGGCGATCTGCTGCTCGGCTGGGATACGGACCAGTTCCCGACCGATATCCGCGAGTGCACGCTCGCCATGTACATCATCCTGCGGGCCGGAGGGTTCAAGACCGGCGGGCTCAACTTCGACGCGAAGGTGCGGCGCCAGTCCGTGGACCCGGTGGATTTGTTCCACGCGCATATCGGCGCGATGGACGCGTTCGCCCGCGGCCTCGAGAACGCGGCCCGGCTGCTCGCCAGCAAGAAGCTCGAGAACTTCATCCAGAAACGGTATTCCGGATGGGACACCGGTCTCGGCGCGAAGATCGAGGCCGGCAAACTGGACTTTGAGGC